>JAAYXC010000358.1 GCA_012516115.1 Bacillota bacterium
ATCTCCCCCGGGGTGGCGTGGTTCCTCAACCGGCCGCCCGGGCGACCCCGCGCCCGGGCGGCCCCGGTCCCGGCGGACCATGCCTTGCTCCGGCGCTGGGCCCGGCGGACCTGGCGCTACTTCGATGACTTCGTGGGGGAAGAGACGAACTGGTTGCCACCGGATAACTACCAGACCGCCCTCCAGGTGGGTTTGGCCCACCGGACCTCACCGACGAACATCGGGATGTGGCTCTTGGCGGGGCTGGCCGCCTGCGACCTGGGGTATCTGAGTATCGACGAGTTCGTAGACCGGATGGAGGAAACCTTCGCCGCCCTGGCCCGGCTCGAGCGTTACGAGGGCCACTTCTTGAACTGGTACGACACGGCCAACCTCGAGCCGCTCTGGCCGCGTTATGTCTCGACGGTGGATAGCGGGAACCTCCTCGCTTGCCTCTGGACCCTAGCCCAGGGATGCCGGGAACTGGCCGCCCGGCCCCTCTTCACTCCGGCTTTCTTCGCCGGCCTGGCCGATACCCTGGCGGTCATGGGCGAGACGGAACCTTCCTTGTCGTCTTCTCCCGAAGCAAGGGCCTTGGCCTCTTTCCTCGAGGAACGGGAGAAAAAAGAAGACTTTACGCCCATCCGTTACGCCCAGGAGGTCCGCACGGCGGCCGAGCTCGTCCGCGGCCTGGTGGCACGATGTCCGGGCGAGGGCGAGATGGCATATTGGGCGAGGAAACTCCACGAGATGGTGGCAGAAGAGGAGATCCGCCTGGCCGCCTATTGTCCTTGGCTGGCCCGGGCATCGCGTTTGGAGGAGATGCTCCCGGCCGATGAGAGCCGAGAGGAATTGCGCGAACTGGCCATGGCCTTCTTCGACCGTATACCGAGCTGCGCCGAATTGGCCGCGGACGACGGTCCGGCCGTGGTGTTGGCCGCGGCCATCCGGGCCAACACCGGAGGGGGAGTGGCCGCCCTCGAGTTGGCGCGGGCCATCGCCGACTCCCATGAGGCGGCCCGGGAACTTTACGGCCGCCTGCACCGTCTGGCCGAGGAAGCGGAGCGGTTGACGGCGGGGATGAACATGCGCTTCCTCTACGACCGGGAACGGCGGCTCTTTACCACCGGTTACAACGTGAGCGAAGGAACCATGGATAACACCCATTACGACCTTTTGGCGAGCGAGGCCAGATTGGCCAGTTTCGTGGCGCTCTGTCGCGGCGATGTGCCGGTGGAACACTGGGGGGCCCTGGGCCGGCCTTACGGATTGGGGGAAGGTCGGCCGGTCCTCCTCTCGTGGAACGGTTCCCTCTTCGAGTACCTTATGCCCCTTCTCCTCCAGCGGGCTTATGATCGCTCTCTGCTCAAATACGCGGCCGAGGCCGCGGTGGCGGTGCAGATGGCCTATGCCGCCCGCCGCGGGATCCCCTGGGGGATCTCCGAGGCGGCCTTCAGCGCCCTCGATGCCCGCCAGAATTACCAGTATCGCGGCTTCGGCGTGCCCGGATTGGGATTGAAGCGCGGGCTGGAAGAGGACCTGGTGGTGGCCCCTTATGCCTCGGCCCTGGCCTTGGCCGTGGCCCCGGCCGCGGCGGTGAAGAACCTAAAGCGCCTGGCCGGATTAGGGCTATACGGCCCGTACGGTTTCTACGAGGCCATCGACTATACCCGTGCCCGTTGCCCGGAAGGGGAGCGGGGGGTGGTAATCTATACTTACATGGCCCACCATCAGGGAATGCTGCTTCTGGCTTTGACCAACGCCTTAAAAGATGGGGTCATGGCGGCGCGGTTCCACCGCGACCCACGGGTCCGGGCCGGCGAAAGCCTGCTTTTCGAGCGGATTCCGGGTGAACCTTCGATCATCCCGGCCACCACGAGCGAGGGGCCGCCGCGGCTTATGCCCTTACTCGGACCGGCCGTCTCCGAACACCTTTTCCTCCCCAATACGGCCGTTCCCAAGGCGCATCTTCTTTCCAACGGAAGCCTTACGGTCATGGTGACCAATGCCGGTGGTGGTTTCACCCGGTGGCGGGATTTCGATCTCACCCGCTGGCAGGCGGATACCACCCAGGACGCCTGGGGAAGCTTCCTCTATCTCCGCGATCCCGAGGAGAACGCGGTCTGGTCGGCGGGTTACCATCCTCTCGGCCATGCCGGCCGGCGGTACGGCGTCCGTTTCAGCCTCGACCGGGCCGAGTTCCGGCGAAGGGATATGGGGATCGAGACCAGAATGGAGGTCGTGGTCTCGCCCGAGGACGACGCGGAGATTCGTCGGGTCACCCTGGTCAACCGTTCGGGCCGGCCGCGGCGGATCGAGCTCACGAGTTACCTGGAGCTTGCCCTGGCCCCGCACCGGGCGGACCTGGCCCACCCGGCTTTCCAGAAGCTCTTTGTGGTAACCGAGGCCTTACCGGACCTGGGGGTGCTTCTGGCCCGGCGGCGGCCGCGGGGGCCGGAAGAGCAGGAGATCTTCGCCGGCCATCTGCTCGTCTCTTCGGTACCCCTGGCCGGCCCGCCGGAGTACGAGACGGATCGGGCCCGTTTCATCGGCCGGGGGCGGCGTCTCCGCGACCCGGTGGCCATGGAAGGTTCTCTTAGCGGCACCACCGGTTATGTCCTCGATCCGATTTTCAGCCTCCGCGGCACGGTGGTCATCGAACCGGGGCGGCGGGTCCAGGTGGCCTTCGTTACCGTGGCCGCGCCGGACCGCGCGGGTGTATTAAGACTTCTTGAGAAATACCGCGAGCTGGCGGCGATTAACGCGGCCGTGGAAATGGCCTGGAGCAATGCCCAACTAGATATAAGGCATCTCCGGGTCGATCCGGAAGAAGTCCATTCTTTTCAAGAATTAGGAAGTCATATCCTTTACCCGAACCCGCGCCTGCGCCCGGCGGCGGAGCGGCTGCGCCTGAACACCCTGGGCCAAGCGCGCCTCTGGGCCCATGGGATTTCCGGGGATCTGCCCATCGTGTGTCTCATCGTGACCGAGACCAAGGAACTCCCGTTGGTCCAAGAGGTTCTTTTGGCCCATACCTATCTGCGATTGCGGGGATTGGCCGCCGATCTGGTGATTTTAAACGGTGAATCACCCGGCTACGAGCAGCCGCTGGCGGAGGAGTTGCGCCGGCTTATTCTGGCCCATTCCTTTTTGGTCGGCCAAGAGAAGCCCGGCGGGGTCTTCCTCCGGTCGCTGGCCCAGATGCCGGAGGAGGATCAGAACCTCCTTTTGACCACCGCCAGGGTGGTCCTGGTCGGGGCCCGCGGGAACCTGGCCCAGCAGCTGGCCATCCCCCAGGAGACGCCCGAGCTCCCGGAGAGGCTTCTACCTTCCCGCCGGTCCACCGAAGAACCGACCCCACCTTTGCCCTTCATGGCCCTGGAGTTTTTCAACGGCTACGGGGGGTTCACCTCCGACGGGCGGGAGTACGTCGTTTATCTAGAAAAAGAAAAGAACCATCCCGCCCCATGGGTGAACGTCCTGGCCAACCCCCGCTTCGGCGCCATCGTCTCCGAGGGCGGGACCGGGCTTGTCTGGTATGGAAATAGCCAGATGAACCGGCTTACACCCTGGTCCAACGACCCGCTCCTAGATCCGCCTTCGGTGATCTTCTATCTCCGGGACGAGGAGACGGGCGAGACCTGGACCCCTACCGTGCGGCCGCTGCGGACCGCCGCGCCTTACCGCATCCAGCATGGCCAGGGCTATACGGTTTTCGTCCATAACTACCGGGGCATTGAGGCCGAGCTTCTCGTCTTCGTGCCCACCGATCCGGCCGAACCTGTCCTCCTCCAGCGGTTAAGCCTGCGTAATAGAGGAGAAAGGCCGCGACGCCTCGGGGTCTTCGTTTATCTCGACTGGGTTTTGGGAACCTGGCGGGAAGAGACCCAGATGCACGTGGTGACCCGCTGGGACGCGGAAAGCGGAACGCTTTTGGCCCGTAATGCCTATCATGCAGAGTCGGGAGAGAAGATCGCCTTCGCTTCACTCGTCCCCATGGCCGTTTCCTATACCGCGGACCGTATGGAATTTATCGGCCGGAACCGTTCGCTTGCCCGGCCCGCGGCCCTTGAACGGGTCGGGCTGGCCAAACGGACGGGGGCGGGGCTCGATCCTTGCGCGGCCGAAATGGTTGGCGTGGAGCTGGAGCCGGGGGCCTCCACCGAGGTCTATTTCCTCCTCGGGGAGGCCGAAGAGCTCAACGAATATCGTCGTCTTGTCCACACCTACCGCGATCCCTACCGGATCGAGGAAGCCTTCATCCGTACCCGGACCTGGTGGGAGAAGGTGCTCACCGCCGTCCAGGTGGAGACCCCGGACCGGGCGGTGGATTACCTTCTTAACCGGTGGCTCCTCTATCAGACCCTTTCCTGCCGGCTCTGGGCGCGGTCTTCTTTCTATCAATCGGGCGGGGCCATCGGGTTCCGGGACCAACTCCAGGACGCGCTGGCCCTTCTCTACACCGAGCCGCGCCTGGCGCGGGAGCAGATCCTTCTTGCCGCCGGCCGGCAATTCTTGGAAGGAGACGTGCAGCACTGGTGGCACCCCGAGAGCGGGGCAGGCACCCGGACACGCTGTGCGGACGACCTCGTCTGGCTGGTCTATGCGGTGGCCGAATACATCCGCCACACCGGGGAAGAGGAGATCCTGGATCTCCGCGCCCCCTTCCTCGAGGGCCGGTTGCTGGCCGAGGGGGAAAGCGAAGCCTATCTCGTCCCCAACGTGGCCATGGAAGACGGCACCATCCTCGAGCACTGTCGCCGCGCCCTCCGCCGTGCCTTACGCCGTGGCCCTCACGGCCTTCCTTTGATCGGCACCGGCGACTGGAACGACGGGTTAAACCGGGTGGGGAAGGAGGGCCGCGGCGAGAGCGTCTGGCTGGGATGGTTCCTCGTTTACGTCCTGAATTCTTTCGCCGGGGTTTGCCAGGGTCGCGCGCCGGAGTTGGCCGAGGAATACCGGCAGGAAGCCGAAGAACTCGTCCGGGCCCTGGAGGAAACGGCCTGGGACGGTTCCTGGTATCGCCGCGCCTTCTTCGATGACGGTACCCCCCTCGGTGCGGCGGAAAACACGGAGGCGCGGATCGATCTACTCCCGCAGGCCTGGGCGGCCATCGCCGGCCTGGGCGACCCGGCGCGGGCCCGGGGGGCGGTTTTGGCGGCCGAGCGGGAGCTCGTCTACGGGGATCCGCCGCTCGTGGCCCTCTTTCGACCGCCTTTTTCCGCCACTACCCTGGACCCGGGGTATATTAAGGCTTATCCGCCCGGGGTACGGGAGAACGGCGGCCAGTATACCCACGGCGCCCTCTGGCTGGCCATGGCTTTGGCCCGGTTGGACGAACCGGACCGCGCTTATCGGATTCTCCGGCTCCTTAACCCCATCGTGCGCGCAACGACGCCGGAGGAAGCGGAACGTTACCGGCCCGAACCTTATGTGGTGGCCTCCGACGTCTACACCGCGCCGGATCGCTTCGGTCAGGGTGGCTGGAGCTGGTATACCGGGTCTAGCGGATGGATGTACCGGATCTGGCTCGAAGAGATCCTGGGCTTCCGTCGGCGGGGAGACCGGCTTGAGATCACCCCGCGGCTCCCGTCGGCCTGGCCGGGATACCGGCTGCGTTATCGATATGGTGAAACGTGGTACGAAGTAAAATTAGAAAAGCCCGAAGGGATCGCGGCGCGTGCCTTCACCGTAGAACTCGACGGCCGGCCGGTCCTCGATGGACGGGTACCGCTTCTGGATGATGGAGGGATGCACCTGGTCGTCCTCAGGGCGGTGGAACCCTGGGGTCGGGAAACATCCGCTTGTTGACGATCCTTGGGAGGCTGTGGTATACTTACTCCCGGTTGTTCTCCGGTTATTACGCACGCCGCCGATGCAAACGGGGTGCCGGCGCTCGCGCCGGTCCGCTCGCAGATGAGGACGGCGGAGGAAAAAACCAACGAGGGAGGAGGTGAGATGGTGGCTGTTGTCTCGATGAAGCAACTCCTCGAGGCAGGGGTTCATTTCGGCCATCAGACGCGGCGCTGGAACCCCAAGATGGCGGCCTACATCTTCACCGAACGGAACGGTATCTACATCTTCGATCTCCAGAAGACCGTCCGCAAGGTGGAAGAAGCCTATAACTTCGTGCGCGACCTCGCGGCCAACGGGGGAACACTTCTTTTTGTCGGCACCAAGAAACAGGCGCAGGAGGCGATCAAAGAAGAGGCCACCCGTTGCGGGATGTTCTACGTCACCGAACGCTGGCTCGGCGGTACCCTCACCAACTTCCGGACCATCCGCAGCCGGGTGGAGCGGCTTCGCAAGATCGAGGCCATGGAGAACGACGGTTCGTTGGAGGTCCTGCCGAAGAAAGAGGCCCTGGCGTTATGCAAGGAAAAGGCGCGTCTGGAGCGTTTTCTCGGGGGCATTCGGGAGATGAACCGTCTCCCGTCGGCGCTCTTCATCGTCGACCCGCGTAAAGAACGCATCGCCGTGGCCGAGGCCCGGAAACTGAACATTCCCATCGTGGCCATCGTCGATACCAATTGCGATCCGGACGAGATCGACTATGTGATCCCGGGTAACGATGATGCCATCCGTGCGGTCAAGCTGCTGGCGAGCAAGATGGCCGACGCGGTTCTCGAGGGGCGTCAAGGTGTCCAGATGGCAGAACCGGCCACGGAGACGGCGGCGAACCTGGAGGAGATCGAAGCTTATTCCACCGAACTCGATGAATCCCTGGTCGTCGAAGAATAGGACAGCCGGGTGACCACCGCGCTCGGTGGTCACTTTTTCTGCCGCCCCATCAAGCATCCGGGACGGAAAGGGGAGATGGAATTGTCGATCACCGCCGAACAGGTTAGGGAGTTGCGTGAACGGACCGGCGCGGGGTTTATGGACTGCAAACGTGCTCTGGAAGAGGCCGGGGGTGACCAGGAGAAGGCCATCGCCATCCTGCGCGAGAAAGGTCTGGCCACCGCAGCCAAAAAGGCCGGCCGGCTGGCCAGCGAAGGCCTGGTGGCTTCCTTCGTGTTGCCCGACCGGACGGCCGGGGCCCTAGTGGAGGTAAACTGCGAGACGGACTTCGTGGCGAAAAACGAAGAATTCGT
The DNA here is from genome assembly GCA_012516115.1 of Bacillota bacterium. Lineage (GTDB taxonomy): Bacteria > Bacillota > UBA4882 > JAAYXC01 > JAAYXC01 > JAAYXC01. The sequence goes on from JAAYXC010000358.1 coordinate 7,074, forward strand.
GGCCTTCGTCCGGACTCTGGCCGAGAAGGTGGCCAAAAGCGTGCAGTTGGGTACCACCACCGGTGCGGAAGGCGAAATCCTCCGGGATCTCGCCTTGCCCGACGGAACCACGGTCGCTGCGGCCTTGACCGCCTTGATCGCCAAGATCGGGGAGAACATGACGGTGAGAAGGTTCGCCCGTTTCGCCGTGCCGGCGGGCGGGGGCCTGGTGGAGAGTTACATCCATATGGGCGGCAAGATCGGGGTCCTGGTGGAACTCAGCTGTCGAAAAGCGGCTACTATGCAGGACCCGCGGTTCTTGACCCTGGCCCGGGACCTGGCCATGCAGGTGGCGGCCGCCAGACCGGAGTACGTCCGCCGCGAAGAAGTGCCGGCGGCCACCATCGAGAACGAGCGCGGCATCTACAGAGCTCAGGCCTTGAACGAGGGCAAGCCCGAACAGGTGGCCGAGAAGATCGTCGCCGGCCGGTTGGAGAAGTTCTTCAAAGACGTCTGCCTCCTCGAGCAGATCTTCATCAAGGATAACACCAGGAACTGCGCCCAGGTCATCAAGTCCGTCGCCGACGAACTGGGCGAGGAGATCGCCGTGGTTCGCTTTGCCCGTTTTGAACGGGGGGAAGGGCTGGCCAAGAAGGAAGAAGACTTCCTTGCCGCCGTGCGGGCGCAGATCGAGGGCTAGAGAGACGCAGGTCTCTCTCTTTTTTTGCTTTTTTTTCGTCCGGGCAGGAAAAAACCCCGGCCGGCAAGAAGTAATCCCATCTTGGAGGGTAAGAAAAGAAAATGCCAGAACACCCGCGCTACCGCCGCATCGTGCGCAAACTAAGCGGCGAGGCATTGGCCGGCGAGCGCGGTTTCGGCCTGGACCGCGCGGTGATCGCCTCCATCGCCCAGCAGACCAAAGAGATCGTGGCCATGGGCGTTCAGGTGGCCGTGGTGGTGGGGGGAGGTAATTTCTGGCGGGGGAAAACCGGCGACCACGAAGGTATCGACCGGGCCACCGCCGATTACATGGGGATGCTGGCCACGGTCATCAACGCCCTGGCCCTCCAGGACGCCCTGGAAAAGATCGGGGTGGAGACACGGGTCCAGAGTGCCATCGAGATGCGTCAGGTGGCCGAACCCTATATCCGTCGGCGGGCCATCCGCCACCTGGAGAAGGGACGGGTGGTCATCTTCGCCGCCGGGACCGGCAACCCCTTCTTCTCTACCGATACGGCCGCCGCCCTGCGGGCGGCGGAGATCGAGGCCGAGGTGGTGCTCATGGCCAAAAAAGGGGTGGACGGGATCTACGACGCCGATCCCCGCAAAGTGCCCGCGGCCAAGAAGTTCGATAATCTGCATTATATCGAGGTTTTAAACAAGCGGTTGGGGGTCATGGATTCCACCGCCACCTCGGTTTGTATGGACAACCATATCGCGATGGTGGTCTTCGATATCAGCCAGGTCGGGAACATCCGCCGAATCGTCCTCGGCGAGAAGATAGGCACCTTGGTGAGGGGGGATTGAATTTGTTGAAGGATCTCCTCAAGACGACGGAAGAGCATATGCGCGGAGTGGTTGAGACGGCCAGGCGGGAGTTCATGGCCGTGCGGACCGGCCGCGCCAACCCGGCCATCCTGGAACGGGTCGTGGTGGAATACTACGGGGTCCCGACGCCGCTTAATCAGGTGAGCAACATCATCGCGCCCGAGCCCCGAATGCTCGTCGTCCAACCCTGGGAAAAGAACATGCTTGGGCCCATCGAGAAGGCCATCCTCAATGCGGACCTGGGGCTTACCCCGACCAACGACGGGTACGTCATCCGGATCGTCATCCCTCCCCTGACGGAGGAACGCCGCCGCGAGCTGGTGAAGCTCGTGCGGAAAGAAGCCGAGGAAAAACGGGTGGCGGTGAGGAACGCCCGGCGGGAAGCCAACGAGAAGATCAAGGGCATGCAAAAAGCGGGCGAGATCACCGAGGACCAGGAGAAAAAAGCCCTGGAAGACGTCCAGAAACTCACCGACAAGTATATCGAAGAGATCGATAAACTCCTCGAGACCAAGGAACGGGAGATCATGGAAGTCTGACCGCCCACGACCCCCTCGCCGAGGGGGTCGATGCATGCACCACGGAGGGAAGAAGAAGCCTTGTCTTTCTGGCGGCGAACCCTGGATTTGAAACGTCTTCTCCGCGGTCGCACCTCTCCGGAGCGCCTGCCGGTCCATGTGGCCATCATCATGGACGGGAACGGGCGCTGGGCCAGGCGGCGGGGAATGCCCCGCAGCGCCGGCCACCGGGCGGGGGTGGAACGCATCGAGGAGGTCGTCCGGGTGGCCGCGGATTGCGGGGTCAAATATCTTACTCTTTTTGCTTTTTCCACTGAAAACTGGCGGCCTTCCCCACAAGAAGTGGGCTATATGATGCAGCTTTTCGCCGAAACCATCACCGAACGGGCGGAGACACTGCGGGCGCAGGGGGTGGCCCTCCATTTCATCGGCCGCCGGGACCGTTTGCCGGCGGAACTGGTAACCAGGATGGCGGCCGTGGAGGCCATGCTGCCGGCGGAGAAGAAGATGACCCTGGTCATCGCCATCGACTACGGCGCACGGGACGAGATCCTCCAGGCCGCCCGGCAGATCGCCATGGCGGCCAGGGAGGGACGTCTGCCCCCGGAA
>JAAYXC010000359.1 GCA_012516115.1 Bacillota bacterium
ATGTAATCCCCCAACCCCGGTCCCTGGCTTCCCTCACCCACCCGGCGGCCTTGGCCGGGTCGTCCGCCCTGTAGTCGACGATGCACATCCTGGTCGAGACACCCGCCGCCTCGGCCAAGGCGGCGAAACGGGCCGGGTCCATTTGTCCCGGGCCGGGATTCTGCCAGTCGTAATTGTCGGCTTCTAACCCCCCGGGGAACTCGAGGAAGGTTACCCCGGCCTCCCGGAGACGTGCGGCCAAAAAACTATCGGTAGCGGGGTTTTCCCAGGAACCGATCATCACTCCCCGTAGCCGGGGGGAGAACTCCCGGCCGAGGGCGGCAAGGTTCACCCGGATCGAGACCTCTTCGGTTTGGGGCCGCAAGCCGCACCCGGCCAAAGAGATGACGGCCAGTAGCAACAAGCGGCGACGCAAGGGACGGGCACCTCCTTTTTAGGGAGGGAATTCCCTGCGCCCCGCTTTGTTCCTGCTTTGGACAAAGAGGGAAATAGATCCAATAAAGATTGGGGAATTAAAAGATTTCTGCCGCCCGCCGGAGACGGGCTTCGGCCGCGGCGAACTTCGCGGCGAAATGCTCGCCCGGAAGCCGGTCGAGGTCGAAGAGGAAGAGGAGACAGTAGGCGAGATAAGCGCGGTCGCGGGCCCGTCTTTCACCCGGGGGAAAGAGGAGGCGGTTTAAGGCGGCGTAAGCACGTGACCATTCCCCGTCCTCCGGGGCAAGAACTTCCTCGAGATAGGCGCGGACGGTCTGGGAACCACCTCCCTCCCCGCGGCAGCGGGGAAGGGTATGGGCCTTGGTGATAAGGTCGCCTTCCGGAGTATGGCGGACCCCGAGTGGAAAGGTCCGGCAGGAGAGGGGTCGCACCGGATAGATCGGGCAGCGGTGATCTTCGTCAAGCCAAATGCAACGGCCGGTGGCGGGGTCGTGGGCCATTTGGAGCAGGGGTGGGCCGTCGGGACCATCCAGGAAGAGTTCGGTCTTCTTTAAGAACTCATCGGTTGTTAGATGGAGGTAGCGGGCGAGGCGCCATAGGTCGTAGGGGGTGAGAAAGGCCGTAGTATCCGTGCAGCAGTCGCCGCACCCGGCACAGGCGAAATCAAGGCGGTCGTCGAGGCCCACCCGCCGTTCACCGGGATGGAACTCTTCTTGCCGGAGGGGCCTTTCCATGAGCCGGAACTTTTTAATCGGGCTTTCCTTTCTTGTGGACATAGTTCGAGTTTAACATACTCTTCCTTCTTCGTCACTGGCATCTTTGGTCATCCTTGGGAGGAACCTACGGATGGTCGGCGAATTCTGGATAAAGAGACGAAGAGAGGGAGAGGTGGGTTAGATGCACAAAAAAACCAAGTCAAAGCCGGTCTCCCCTCCGGGTTCGCGTTCGACCTTCTGGCGGCTTTGCCGGCTGCATTATGCCATCAAGAGCGGAGATTGTCCGAACCTGGCCCAGCTGGCGGCAGGACTCGGGGTCTCACCCCGGACGGTGGCCCGTTATCTCCGGCGGTTGCGCGAAATGTACGGACCGCTCATCTACGACCAGGCCCGTGGCGGGTACCGTTACGACGGGGATTATGGTCTCCCCCGGGTGAAGCTGACGGCCGGCGAAGTGGCTGTACTCTTAATCGGCCACCGTCTGCTGGCGGAGCTGACCGGTACCCCTCTTGCCACCGCGGCCCGACAGGTCATGGAGAAGCTCCCTTTTCTTCTGGTCGAAGAGATAAGCGCGGAGATTTCTTTTGGGAAAGAAACTTTTTATGGCCTCTCCCGGGGGCGTGGAAACGATGACCGGTCGGCGCGGTTCTTTGACCTTTTGGCCGAGGCCATCGCCCACCGGCGGACGGTCCGGATGGTCTATTATACCCGCTCCCGCGATGCCACTACCGAACGCGAGGTCGATCCCTACCACCTCCGCCTGGAGGCCGGCGCCTGGTTCATGATCGGTTACTGCCATCTTCGGCGGGACCTGCGCATCTTCTCCCTGGACCGCATCAAGGAGCTGGCCTTGACGGAGAAGATTTTCGAGCGGGCCTCGGAGTTCACCATCCGGCAGTACCTCGGGTTGAACCGGGGTAACGAACGGGAGGCGGAGCACGTGGTCCGGGTGGCTTTCGACCCGGTCCAGGCCCGCTGGATCCGGGAGCGGATATGGCATGATACGCAGAAATTAACGGATACCCCGGACGGCGGAGTGATCCTGGAGATCAGGGTGAAGAGCCTGGAACCGATCAAACGCTGGGTCCTGGGCTTCGGCCGCCGCGCTCGCGTGCTTTCTCCTCCGGAGCTCGTCCGGATGGTCCGGGAGGAGGTGGAGGGAATGGTGAGACAGATGACGGGGGGCAGACGGGAAAAAAGTTTGGGGAAGACGACAGTCTTTGACGGTGAAAGTTGACGGAGATGCGGTGTGCCATTAG
>JAAYXC010000360.1 GCA_012516115.1 Bacillota bacterium
GGCGAACCGCGCCGAGGCTTACATCCGGACCCACTTCCACGAACCGATCTCAACCTCGATCATCGCCGAAAAGCTCGGCTGCAACCCGGACTACCTTGAACGCCAGTATAAACGGGTCTACGGCCGGACCATCACCGAGGAGATCCACGCGCGCCGCATCCATTATGCCCGCACTCTGTTAATAGATGATACGAAAAACATCGACGAGATCGCTTTTAATTGCGGCTTTAACGACCCCGCCTATTTCCGCCGGATCTTCAAGCGTAAAGAGGGCATCACCCCCTCGGCCTATCGGCGGCTCTACGCCAAGATGCATGTGAATACCGGATGAGCGGAAGAAGGGGGGAAAAGAAGAAAAATAATTGCCCAAAAGACCCCCTTATGGTATAATACCCCCTGTGGTAAAAGCGGAGGAGGTGACACCTTTGCCGAACATCAAGTCCGCCGCCAAACGGGCGCGGCAGAGCGAGGCGCGGCGTCTGGCCAACCGGGCCAAACGTTCGGCCCTGCGCACGGCGGTCAAGAAGGTCACCGCCTCCTTGGCGCAAGGCCCCGATGCGGCCCATGCGGCCTTGCGGTCGGCCATCAAGAAGCTCGACCAGGCGGCCGCGGCCGGGCTCATTCACAAGAACACCGCGGCGCGCAAGAAGTCCCGCCTGACGCGGAAGTTGAACGCCCTCCTGGCCAAGGCCGGGACGGAATAAGAATAAAAGATAAGACAAAAAAGGGGAGCGATCCACAGGATGCTCCCCTTTTTATCTTCTTTTTTCCCCTTTTGCCTGAACCATTGGTTCACCCTTTGTTCTTCGCGGACTCCCCCGGTCCTAGAGCTTTACCCCCTCTCCTATCGCCCGCGAGGAAACCCAGTTACTTCTCTCGTCTCCAGCCTCTAGCCTCTAGCTTAACCGGCCGGCCATGGCCAAAACCACGAACTCCAATTCCATCCGGGGATCGCTTTCCCCGCTTTTGCCGCGGACGTCCGCCCGGAGCATCCGGGCCAGGAGGGCCCGACAGCGTTCGGGCGGGAAACGGTCGCCGCGCACGAGGAGCCTTTCGGCCACGAAACGCGGTACCCCCAAAACGCCGGCGATCTCCTCGACTCGGCGGCCGGTCCGGTGAAGGTGACCGGCCAACAGGATTTGGCGTACCTGACGCTCCAGCAAGGACAGGAGAACCCCTTCGTGCTCGCCGCGGGTAAAGAGATCGGTCAGAATGCGGAGGGCTTCCTCTACCCGTCCTTCGGACGCGGCGTCCACGAGTTTAAAGACATCCTCTTCGGGCACCCGGCCGAGAAGGGCGGAGATTTCGCCTTTATTAAGAGGCCTTTTTTCTTCGCCCAGGTAAGTCGCGAGTTTCTCCAGTTCGCCGGCTATGGCCCCCAGGTGGAGCCCCACCGCTTCCACCACCGCCGCGGCGATCTCCGCCGCCGGGGCAAGGCCCATCTCGGCCGCCCGTGCCCTGGCCCAGGCGATGGCCTCGCCTTTCTTCCGTAACGGGCACTCTACCAGGGTTACGGCGGCCAGGAATTCTTTCGCCGGTTTACGGCGGCCGTCCGACCGGTAAAGGGCCACAAGATGGGTACCGGGCGGTAAACGCCGGACGCCGGCGGTCAGAGTCTCCAGCGCTTCCGCGGAGAGCCGTTCGAGTTCACGGAGGCGGACGACCCTTTTGGCCCCGAAGAACGAGGGAGAAGAGAGGGCCCGCCGGACCTCTTCGGGGCCGGCTTCGGCCCCTAGATCTACTAGGGAGAAACCCCGTTCCGGCCCGGGGAGCACGGCCTCGACGACCTTCCGGACGCCTTCTTCCACCAAAAAAGTCTCTTCCCCGGCAAAACAGTAGGCCGGCCGGATCTCGCCGCGGCCCAGTTCCTGCACGAACTCTTCGTAGGTCATCTCGCGATTTCTCCTCTTTACCCGGATTTCGAAAAAACCCGATCCCACGTAAAAAGTGTAACAACGTTTTAGTCCGACTAACTCATCCCCGCCCTTCGGGCCCCCCTCTAGGGGCGGTTCGCCGAACCGCCCCCCTAGATGGGGCCACGGGGGTGAGTTCACTTTCGAAATCCGGATGGGTTTAAAGCCGCCCCACGGTCACCATGTCGAGCCGCCGGATGAGGGCCGAAACCAGTTCCACCGTCTTCTCCAGATCGTCCAAGGAAGCCAAACAGGCCGGGGCATGGGCATAGCGGACGGGAATCCCCAGAACCAAGGTGGGCACCCCCAGATCCACCAGGTGGATCGTACCTCCATCGGTCCCCCCTGTTTCCCGGACGGCAAGCTGGTAGGGAATACCCCGGGTCTCCGCTTCTTCGCGGACCATTTCGATCAACCGTCGATTCCCGATCATGCTGGGATCGAAAATCCTGATCTGGGGCCCACGCCCCAGGCCCCCCTGCACCAGCTCGGAGGCCGTACCGGGAAGATCGTCGGCCGGCGTCCCTTCGAGGACGAGACAGACGTCCGGATGGAGCATCTGAGCCGCCGTCCGGCCACCCCGGCCGCCGATCTCCTCCTGGACGGTGCCCACCACCAGGATGGTGTTGGGATGGCTCTCGGCCGCGAGGCGTTTCGCCACGGCCAACAGGGCGGCCACCCCGACCCGGTCGTCCAGGGCTTTCCCGCGGACCACCCCCCCGGCGAGGACCTCGGGGGAAACATCGGGGACGGCCATGACCCCGGCTTCCAGACCCATGGCCTTGGCCGCCGCCAGGGAACCGGCTCCCACATCGATGAACATCTCCTCGAAGGCCAAAGGCCGCCGTCGTTCTTCCGTCCGCAGGAAATGCGGTGGTCGGCTGCCGATAACTCCCCTCACCTCGCCGGTACGACCCTTGAGGCGGACCGGCGTCCCCGGGAGGACCGCCTCCCACCAGGCGCCGAGGGGGAGAAAACGGAGGTAACCTTCGGCGGTGACCGCCTTGACCATCAACCCCACTTCGTCCAGATGGGCGGCGAGCATCACCCGGGGCCCGTCACCGGCGAACTCCGCCACCAGACTTCCCAACCGGTCGCGCCGACACACCGCACGGCCTTCCAGATGACGACGGCAGATCGCCGCCACTTCCTCCTCCTGGCCCGGCGGGCCGAAGGACGCCGAGAGTTCCAGGAGGACGTTTAAAAGTTGTGTCCGCTCCAAACCTTTCTCTCCCGTTCTTCAGCCGATCATCTTTAAGAACTCTTTTTCGTCGATGGTTTTAATTCCTAATTCCAGTGCCTTCTGGTACTTCGAGCC
>JAAYXC010000361.1 GCA_012516115.1 Bacillota bacterium
GAGCGCCGGCGGGAAAGCGAAGGCCAGCAGCGACAAGAGGAGAAGCGATCGAACGGCAAGATTGAGGGTGCCGCGATGGATGGATTTCGACAAGTCGATCCGCTCCTTTTTTATTTTTTATTATTCCCATGGGTATACCAGGAATAGGGCTGCGGCCGACCCGGAAAATGGAAAGCCTCTCCGCGGGGAGAGGCTTTGCGTTTCAAACGGTCAGCGCTCTCATCTCCCGGGTTGCCCCGCAGGATTTGGCACCATGGCGGTTCCCGCTGGTTGCCGGGCGTCATCGGGCCAGTCCCTCAGCCACTCTTGATGAGATTAAACGAACCTATCGGTTTTTCCTAAAAAACTACTAAACAGATTATAAGACCGGTTTTAGGGAAAGTCAACACCTATTGTGACCGATGGCGACTTATTCCATGATGTCCGGATCGGCGAAACTCCCTTCCCCAAGAAGGCCCCTTACCGCCGCCAGCAACTCCTCGAACTCCTCCGACCCATCTGCCCCCTCGCTCCCCGGATACCCGTTGGAACCCGATGATTCAATCTCCCGGTCCCTATAGCGGATCTTCACGCTCCACGACGTGCCGTCGCAAGCCGGTGTGTAATACTCCGGCCGCCAATCCCATACCCCCAAACGATCCAGGGCCGCCCGAAACCGGCGCCAGGCCTCCGGCGAAGGCTCGACGGTCTCGTCCCGGCTATATAACGATTACCCGTAAATCACCCGGTCCGCTGTCAATCGCACCCGGTAACGGGAACCCCGAAATGGTCGACGTAGATATCCAGCAGCAGCGGCATGGCGGTATCCCGCCGGCGCCAAAACCTCGCGCTCCGTCTCCCGAGGCCAGCCAAGACCCCCCACCTGGCCGTGCGCTTCTTCTTTTCGAACATCCGTTTACATAGCTTCATCCGTGACTTTCCTCAACCCGGCCGCACCCGGTCTTGGCCCGCTTTGCGCCTTGCGGAGACCCTCGGTCATATCCCTAATTCGCCAGGCTGCATCTCGATCATAATATAAGGGGACCGTCAAAAGCTGACGTTCTCCTTGTTTGGTATTCGACCCCCGACCAGAAGAAAAGGGCGCATAACACGCCCTTTCACCGTTCCATCCAACCTTCTTCTAACCCCTGCCCCCGGCGGCCAGCCACTCGCGGTGGGCATCATCTTCCCGGTGTCTGACCTAACCCGTCTATGCTCCGCCTCCTCCCGCTCGCGCGCCTGTAAGGCGGCCGGCAGCCGGTCGGGCGCAGACTCCGCCAAGAGATCGAGATACTCCCGGGGATATTTTCTCTTTAACCAAAAATAGTGCATGGCCTCGGCGAAGGTCCTCGGACCCTCAAGGATGAAGCCGTGCAACGCGATAAGATCGTCGATCCTTTAATCTCCTTCCGAACCCCCTTAAACGGTTTATCATCCGAGGTTTTACGATCCATAAACCTTCCTGTTTCCGTATTGCGCTTGCCCTCCCATCTTCGGGTTATAGGTTTGACTTCTTCTATCAACCGCGCCTGGGCGCCGCCGGGCATAAGGCGCCCGGATGATCACGCCCGGATGATCACCTCGGGGACCAAACCGAGGAAAAAGGCGATAAAAAAGAACCACTTCATTTTTCCCCTCCTTCTTGGGCTCAAATGATCTTCGGGACGGCTCGCGGGAAAGAGCGATGTTCCATCGGCGTGGATCCGCCGGTGTTCGAATACTTATGAAGCCCACCCCGCCCAAGACGGAAATGATACCGTCGGAAACCTACATCTGGAGATTTCGCCGCTCTCTTGGTTTCCTTCGATCCCAGGCAGGGATCGGCCGGTCGCCTGCCGTAGATGACGAGGAGCGGATCACGGCACGGACAGAACGAGGTAGAACTTTGGAGTCCGGGCCCCGCGGCGGGCGATCCGGGAGCTATGGGGCCTATGAATCACGATACGAGCGGAAAGGGATGCAGCAAAAAAATGGAAAAACGTTCCCGGTCGGAGTACTTTTTAAGTCTCTCCCTCCTCATCCTCGCCGTCCTTTTCTGGGGCTTCTCCTTCATCAGCACCAAGATCGTCCTGGCCGAGGCGCCGCCGGCGAGCATCGCCTTCTGGCGGCAGATCGTCTCCGTCGCGGTCTTAACGCCGGTGATCCTCGCCGGCTTCCTCCGCGGCCGCTTTAACCTCTCCGGGATCACCCGGCGGGATATCCTGCTTTTGGCCGCCTCGGGCCTAGCCGGGATCGTACTTTATTTCATATTTGAAAACAACGGCCTCAAATACACCACCGCCGCCAGCGCCTCGATGATCGTGGCCACCGTGCCCATCTTCACCTTCTTCACCGAGGCTCTCTTCTTCAAGCAGCGGATCACCGTCAGGCCATCGGTCTGCCTGGCCCTCTCGGTGGCCGGGGTCTACCTCGTCGTCGCCGACGGCGGCCGGCCGGATTTTTCCTCCGCCCGTTTCCTCGGCAATATGCTGGTGGTGGGGGCCATGATCTGCTGGGTCGCCTATACCGTCATCAACAAGCAACTGACCGGCAGGTACCCCAGTCTGCTTCTCACTTACTCCCAGACCCTCTTCAGCATCCCCCTCTTCCTGCCCTTCGTTCTCCCGGAGACCGGCCGCTGGCGCATGCTCTCCCCCGGCGCCCTACTACATCTTCTCTACCTGGGGGTCTGCTGTTCGGCCCTGGGGTACTTCTTTTACGTCTACGCCGTCAAACGCCTGGGGGCTACGCTTTCGGCGGCGTTTTTAAACCTGATTCCGGTGGTGACGACGGGGGGCGGATGCTTCATCTTGGGCGAAAAGATAGGCCCCGTCCAGCTTATCGGCATGGGGTGGATCTTGGGGGCACTTTACTTATTAAGCCTGTTGGAAAAGGAACGGGGATCTA
>JAAYXC010000362.1 GCA_012516115.1 Bacillota bacterium
CCAGCGGAAGGCGAATATGCACTCGACCTGGGTAAACAGGCGGGCCTGGAGAAAGGAGGGCTTCACCGGGGCCGCGGCCGCCATGGGTGGGAGACGATAACGCCGGCGCAAAAAGGCGAGAAAACCTCCTTTTAACGCCCAAAGGGCCCCAACCGTTAAGGCGGTGCCGGCGGCATCGTCCGTTCCCACCACGGTCTGCCAGCGAAATTTCAGCAGGCGACCATCCCGATCCAGATCTTCCGCCACCCGGAGCCACGGGAGGTAACGTGGGGGAATGAAAGAGGCCAAAAGCGTGCCGCCGAAACCATAGCGGGAAAGGCGGGAAGGAAGGCCGCGGATCCATGTCAGGACGTCCTCGAACCGGCGTGGCCGGGGGTTCTCGGGGGTCCCGGGTTCCGGCCGTCGATAGATTCGGATGCCCTTAATCAAGCCGTGGAGGAACCTTATCTCCAGTCGAAGCTCACAACGGGGCGGCTCGTAGGTGAATCGAACGTGGAACACGACGGGAAGGAAATAACCGATCAAAAGGAAAAGCAGGGCGAAAAAAAAGAAAGAGACGGGCACCGTCGTGCCCCCCGTCTGTATCGGCGAAAAGCCACGTATTTCTATCTTAGTTTGAATTCCGGGAAGACCGATTATGTGCGGGCCGGGCCGAGGGAAAAACGCCGCACGATCATCCCTCCCGGTCGATAGGCCTGCCCCAGGAGGGCCGACCAACCGGTGGCGATGACCACCACCGACCAGTCGACCGGAGCAAGGGGTGTCACGGCAAAAAGGCGGGCCAGCCAGGGCAGATAGAGTAGGACCGTCTGCATCAAGGCCGAACCGGCCACGGTCCAGAGGAGATAAGGGTTTTTCCAGAGCTCCCGCATCCCTCCCTCTTCCGAGTGGCACGAGAGGGCGAAGACCAGCTGGGAAAAGACGAGTACGCTGAAGGCCACCGTGCGGGCCCGGGCCAGCTCCCCGGGGTTGAAGAGGTTCATCAGGACGAAGGCCGTCAAGGTGCAAAGTCCGATGGCCGTCCCCTGCCAGAGGATCTTGGCCCAGAGGCCCCGGGCGAAGATCCCCTCTCCGCTGGGCCGCGGCGGCCGTTCCATGATCCCGCGCTCCGGCGGTTCGAGGCCCAGGGCCAGGGCCGGTAGACCATCGGTTACCAAATTAATCCATAAAATCTGCAAAGGAAGGAGGGGGAGAGGCAAGCCCAGTAGCATCCCCAGGAACATGGTGAGGATCTCCCCGAGGTTGCATCCGAGGAGATACCGGATGAACTTCCGGATATTATCGTAGATCGCCCTTCCTTCCTCCACGGCCGCCACGATGGTGGCGAAATTATCGTCCATGATGACAAGGGTGGCCGCTTCTTTGGTCACCTCGGTGCCGCTTTGGCCCATGGCCACCCCGATATCGGCCTCTTTTACTGCCGGGGCATCGTTGATCCCGTCTCCGGTCATGGCCACCACGTGGCCACGGGCTTTCAAGGCCCGAACGATCTGGAGCTTATGGCGGGGAGAGACGCGGGCATAGATCCTGATCTTTTCTATTTCTTCGCCCAAGCGGGCCATCGACATGCGATCGAGCTCTTCCCCGGTCACCACCCGTTCCTCCGGCCGCCAGAGCCCGATCTCCTCCCCCACCGCCCGGGCGGTCAACGGATGGTCGCCGGTGATCATCACGGTCTTGATCCCGGCCTGCCGACAGAGCCGGACGGCCCCGGCCACTTCGGCCCGCGGGGGATCGATCATTCCGACCAGACCTATAAAAACCAGATCTTTTTCGAGGTGGAGGGGGTCTGCCTTAAGGTCCTCCCCGGCCGGGGATAAGCGGCGATAGGCCAGGGCCAGGACGCGCAGGCCCCGGCCGGCCATGGCCTCGGCCCGGGCGAGTTCTTGCTGCCGGGTGGTCGGCGACAGGGGAATAACTCCCGTGGGTGTCAGGGTCTCCCGACAAAGGGGTAAGAGTCCGTCGGCCGCCCCCTTGACGAAGAGGTATTTTTCCCCCCGGAGAGTCCGGCAGACCACGGACATCCGTTTCCTTTCGGCATCGAAAGGTGCCTCGCCAACCCGGCGACAGAACCGTGGGAGTTCGGATAAAGAAAGTCCGGCCTTGGCCGCCAACACCAGGAGGGCCGCCTCGGTGGGATCGCCCTCCCCCTGCCATTTCCCCTTCCCATCCGGTGGTAGCAGGCGGGCGTTATTACAGGCGGCCGCGGCCAAAAGAAGGAGGATTAAAGGGTGGGCCTTCGATAATTCCCGGGGCCATGCCGAAAAGGAGACCGACCGTCCTTGTGGGTCGAGGATCTCCCCGCGGGGGTCGTAACCCCGGCCGCCCACCGTATAGGTTAAGCCGGCCGCCACCGCCGTCGCCACGGTCATTTCGTTCCGGGTCAAGGTCCCGGTCTTATCCGTGCAGATGACGGTGGTGCATCCCAGGGTCTCCACGGCCGGCAGACGGCGGACGATGGCCGCGCGTTTGGCCATCCGCTGGACCCCCAAGGCCAGGGCGATGGTCACCACCGCCGGGAGCCCTTCCGGAATGGCCGCCACGGCCAAGCTCACCGCGGCCAGGAACATCACGCGGAAAGATTCTCCCCGCATCATGCCTACCGCCGCCACGGCCCCGCAGACGAAGAGACAGGCGAGGACAAGCCAGCGCCCCACCTGGTCCAGACGTTCTTGCAACGGAGTGGGGCCCGGTTTGGCCTCCGCCACCAAACCGGCGATCTGCCCGAGCTGGGTGGCCATACCGGTGGCCACCACCACCGCTTCCCCCCGACCGGCCACGATGGTGGTGCCGGCGAAGACCATATTGATCTGCTCGCCGGGACCTTTCCCGCCTGTCGGGAGGGGACGGGGGTCTTTGGTCACCGGAACGGACTCGCCGGTTAAGGGCGCTTCATCGGCCGCCAGGGCCACCGCCCGTACCAGACGCGCGTCGGCGGCCACCTTATCGCCGGCTTCCAGGATGAGGACATCACCGGGAACCACCGTTTGGGCCGGGATGGTCACCACCCGACCTTCCCGTCTGACCCTGGCCTGGGGGGCGGCCAGTTCCCGGAGGGCGCGCAGCGCATGTTCGGCCCGGTACTCTTGGAGGAAACGGAGGAAGAGATTTAGGATGACGATGGCCAAAATGGTGGCCGCATCGGCGTACTCGCCGAGGAAAAAGGAGATCAGGGCCGCCCCCCGCAGGACCGCGGCCATGAAGTCCTTGGTTTGGGCCAGAAAAACCGCCAGGGGAGAGAGCTTCTCCGCCGGCCGGAGGGCATTGGCCCCCCCCTGGACCAGACGCCGGCGGGCTTCCTCCTCCGTCAGACCTTCCTCCGGTTTAACCTTCAAACGCGCGGCCACGACCTCGGCCGCAAGCGACCACCACTCGGCCACCTGGCTCCCCCTTTTACCTGCTGCGGACTCTAGGATCATTTATGCCGGGGTAAGAGGAGAGATGCTTCCCACCGACGAGATTGACGCTTTTGCCTTCGCGGTGTTATACTTCAGGCGAACCTTTTACCCTTCCCGGGCTCTACGCCCGGCCAACCAACCGGAAAGGAAGTCAACGGGTGCACCTCGATGCCGTGATCCTGGCCGGACTCGGCCATGAACTCACCCAACTCCTCCGGGGAGCGCGCCTCGACCGGATCTTCCAGCCTGCGCGGGGGGATCTCCTCTTCTTGTGGCGTAAAGGTCAGGCGATCTACCGGCTTTATTTCTCGGCCGCGACCCCCGGATCCTGGCTCGGCCTGGTGGAAACGGCCCCGGAAAACCCGTTCCAAGCCCCTCCTTTCTGTATGTTGCTTCGCAAATATCTCCTCGGGAGTCGCCTGGTCCGAGTGGAGCAACCCGGCGGCGAGCGTTGCCTCACGCTGGTCTTAGAAGGGTATGAAGAGATCTCCGGCCCGTCGAGCTACCTCCTCCACCTCGAGTTCATGGGCCGCCGGGGAAACGCCGTCCTGGTGGATCATCGGGAAGGTCGCATCCTCGACGCCCTATGGCGAAAAAGCGGCGAAGGAAGCCGGGCCCTGGAACCGGGCGCCCTTTACTTCCCCCCGTCCAGGGAAGGGCGGCTCGCCCTGATCGAACTCACCGGGGCCACGATAGAAAACCTTCTTGCTTATGCACCGGCCGAAACGGAACTCGCGACGCTTTTCTCCCGTAAGCTTCTCGGCCTGGCCCCCTCGACGATTAAATATCTCCTTTCGGCCGCCGGACTCCCCCCCACCAAAAAGGTGGGCGAATTGACGACGGAAGAGAAAAACCGGCTTCAGGAGGCCATCCTCCGGCTGGTGGCCGCGGTGGACCGAGGTGAACTCCTACCCTGTCTCTACCGGGGGGAGATCCTCCCCTTCCCCCTTGCGGGAGAGGAAGAACAGACGGAAAGGCTCCCTTCCCTCGCCCGGGCCATCGGCGAGATCTTCGGGGCGGCCGCTAGCCGGGACAGGCGGGAGAAACTCCGCGCCCACCTTCTCGCCAAGATCCGTACCCATCTGGAACGGGCCTACCGTAAACGGGAAAAACAGCGCCAGGAGCTGGCCGCGGCGGGGGAAGCCGAGACCTTTCGCGAATACGGAGAACTGATCCTGGCCTTCCTTCCCGTCATCCCCAGGGGAGCCCGCCAAGTAACCCTCCCCTCCGCGGTCGATCCGGATAGGGAGCTCGTCGGCCCCCTCGACCCGGCCCTCTCCGCCGCGGAGAACGCCCAGGCCCATTTCCGCCGTTATCGCCGGGCCAAGCGGGCCCAGGCGGCGGTGGCGGCCCAGCTGACGAAGACCGAGGAAGAGATCGCCTATCTCGAAGGTCTCTGTTATGCGGTGGAAACGGCCGAAGAGGAAACGACCTTGACCGAAATCGCCGAAGAGATGGCGGCCCAGGGACTTCTTCCGGCGGAAAAAACCGCGCCGCGGACGAAGAAACCATCCTCTCCCCGGCGTTTCTTTTCCCGGGACGGACTCTTGATTTACGTGGGGCGGAACAACCGCCAGAACGAAGAGGTGACTTTCAGGCTGGCCGGCCCGGATGACTTCTGGTTCCACGTCCGAGGGGTACCGGGGGCGCACGTAATCCTTAAATCACCGTCCCGCCAGGAGCCACCGCCAGCGAGCCTCATGGATGCGGCGCTCTTGGCCGTCCATTTCAGCCGCGCCAGAGAGGGAAGCAAGGTGGCGGTGGATTATACCCGGCGCAAAAACGTGCGCAAACAACCGCACGGCCGACCC
>JAAYXC010000363.1 GCA_012516115.1 Bacillota bacterium
AATCTCTACTATAAATTAAAGTTCAAGGGAGATCAACACACAATTTTTTATCCTCCACACAATTCATTTACTCGAACCATCAGGCCAGTTCTGGCGCTCCTTGGGTCTTCAGGTAAAGCACCGGAGAAACAGGGCGTTCTTTCCTTGCGACGGAAAAAGGCAAGAGCTCGTCTCGCATCGAGTATGGAAAATTTATCCGAAAACTCCATGTTTTTAACGGAGGGTCCTCTGAAGGTGTCCGAGGACGTTAAAGCTGGCGAGATGGGCGAGAACCTTCCGCGTATGTCCATCAAGACCGGCGCCAAAATAGGAAGGAGGAAAACGACCTTCGATGGTGAAATTAAATCATTCGCCGGTCTAAAACGGCATATTTTACCGTAATTTGGCAGAGAAGGTTCCAGCCGGGAGAATTCACGGCGTATTTCCGTCTCCCGTGCGCGTGCGTTCTCTGCCCGCCGGAGGAGATGCCGGCCTTCGGTGAGGATAAAAGGGGGAAGTTGATGAACGTAAAAGAGATTAGGGAACTGGTACGGTTATTGGCCGGGACGGATGTTACCGAGCTCAACCTGGAGACCGAGGGTTTGAAGATCACCATTAAAAAGGGTTATCCACCGCAGGCGGTCTCCTACATACCGACACCGACTCCCAGTCCCGTTCCCGTGCCCGCCAATGCACCCGCGCCGGCTCCGGTTCCGGCGCCTCCCGTGGAGGTAACCCCCACGGTCGAGGAGAGGGTACTGGGCCCCAACCAGGTCTATATCGTCGCTCCTATGGTGGGTACCTTTTACCGGGCCCCGAGTCCCGAGGCCGAGCCTTACGTTCGGGTGGGCGACATCGTCGAACCAGGCCAGGTCCTCTGCATCATCGAGGCCATGAAACTCATGAACGAGATCGAGAGCGAATGGAGGGGAAGGATCACGGAGATCTTGGTCGAGAACGCCCAGCCGGTAGAGTACGGTCAACCCTTGTTCGTTTTGGAAAAGATGTAGAAAACCGGCCCCATTCCGACCGGATGAGGTGACGCATTCGTGTTTCAAAAAATTCTCATCGCCAACCGCGGCGAGATCGCCCTGCGCATTATCAGGGCCTGTCGCGAAATGGGCATCGCCACGGTGGCGATCTATTCCGAGGTCGACCGGGATTCCCTTCACGTACGGAGCGCGGACGAAGCCTTTTGCGTCGGTCCCGCGCCCCAGGCCAAGAGCTACGCCAATATCCCCAATATCATCAGCGCCGCCACGCTGGCGGGTGTGGACGCCATCCATCCCGGCTATGGGCTTCTTTCGGAAAACGCCCGTTTCGCCGAGATCTGCGAGACCCATAATATCAAGTTCATCGGCCCACCGGTTCGGGCCATGGAGCTCATGGGCGACAAGGCCATGGCCAAAAAGACGATGAAAGAAGCGGGGGTCCCGGTGATCCCGGGTTCCGATGGCCCGGTCACCAGCCTCGAGGAGGCCCGGGCTGCGGCCCGGGAGGCCGGTTATCCGATTCTGCTCAAGGCCTCCGGTGGTGGGGGAGGCCGGGGGATCCGTATCGTCCGCGAAGAACGTGAGCTGGAGAAGGCGTATCAAGCGGCCCAGAGCGAGGCCGAGGCGGCCTTCGGCAATCCCGAGCTCTACGTGGAGAAGTTCATCGAGAATCCGCGGCACATCGAGGTCCAGATCCTGGCCGACGAGTACGGCCATGCCGTCCACCTGGGCGAACGCGATTGCTCCATCCAGCGACGGCACCAGAAGGTCATCGAGGAGGCCCCTTCGGCCGCCATGACCGGGGAGATGCGCGCCCACCTTGGTGAGCTGGCCGTCCGCGGGGCCCTGGCCGCCGGTTATACCAACGCGGGGACCATGGAGTTTCTCATGGACCGCGAAGGCAATTTCTACTTCATGGAGATGAACACCCGGATCCAGGTCGAGCACCCGGTGACCGAGTTCGTCACCGGCATCGACCTCGTGAAAGAACAGATCCGGATTGCCGCCGGCGAACCGCTGGGGTTCACCCAGGACCAGGTCGTCCTCCGGGGGCATGCCATCGAGTGCCGGATCAACGCCGAAGATCCGGAGAAGAACTTCATGCCGCATCCGGGACGCATCGAGTTTTACCACGTCCCCGGCGGGCCGGGGATCCGGGTCGACAGTTGTCTCTATACGGGTTATACCGTCCCTCCCTATTACGACTCCATGGTGGCCAAGGTGATCGCCTGGGGTCGGGACCGTGCGGAGGCGGTGGCCCGGATGCGCCGGGCCCTGGAGGAAATGGTCATCGACGGTATTCCTACTACCATTCCTTTCCATCTAGAAGTTCTGGAAGACCCCGCTTTCTTGCGTGGAGAGATAGATACCGGCTTTGTCGAGGCCTTTATGAACGCCCGGCTGGCGGCCGGAGCATAAGGCCGCCCACGGCGGACTAAGATCAGGCAGAACGATGCCTGAAGG
Source organism: Bacillota bacterium (assembly GCA_012516115.1). Taxonomy (GTDB): domain Bacteria; phylum Bacillota; class UBA4882; order JAAYXC01; family JAAYXC01; genus JAAYXC01. The sequence continues at coordinate 2,436 of JAAYXC010000363.1, forward strand.
AGGTTACCGGCATGGAAGGTTACGAACCGGTCGTGCGCGGGGGGAATATCCGCATCGCCAACGAGGTGGGCGGGATCATCGCCGGATTGGCGGCCACGGAGGTCGAAGGCGTGGCCGGGATGAGCGGGGGAGTGGTGGACGGCATTGCCGAACTCTTAAAGAAGAAAAATCTGGCCAAAGGGGTCAAGGTCGAGGTGGGTGAACGCCAGGCGGCCGTCGACCTCTACGTGATCCTGGAGTACGGGGCCAAGGTTCCGGAAGTCGCCTACAAGATCCAGGAGAACGTCAAACGGGCCATCGAAAGTATGACCGGTCTGGAAGTAGTGGAGGTAAACGTCCACATCCAGGGCGTGGCCATCAAATCCGAAGAAGCGGAGGAGGCGCGGGTCCGCTAAGACTGGGGGGATCTTCGTGCGCGCAGTCGATCGTCTCATGGCCTTGCTGGCCGCCATCTTCTTTTTAGCCCTCGGCGTAGGTCTCGCCTGGCGGGTGACCGGAGGGGAACCCACCCTGGGCCTGCGGTTCCTGGCCTACGTCTACGGGAATCCCTGGCGCATGGCGCTGGGGGTCCTGGTCTTGTTTTCTTTCGCCGCTTATTTCTTTTGGATGGGGTTCCGGCGCCGGCGGACCGTGAAGACGGTCCTCTGCGAGACCCCGCTGGGTGAGGTCCGCATCGCCGAGCGGGCCATCGAGACTTTAGCCCTGCGCGCCGCCCGTAAGGTCAAGGGGGTCCATGACGCCAACATCAACGTCCGTGCTACGCCCATGGGGCTCGATATCTTCGTGGAATCCACTGTGGGGCCGGACCAGAGCATCCCCCAGATCACACAGGATATCCGGACGCGGGTGGCCGATTATATCCGGGAGACGGTGGGTGTTTCCGTGAACACCGTCGCCGTCCTCATCACCCGCATCGCCCCGGAACACAAGGCCCGGGTGGAATAGGAGGGGCGAGACGTGGACGCGGAAAGCCTCAAGGCCATCCTGGCCTACCTGGCCGCGCGGAAAGGGAGGATCATCGGTGCCTTCCTCGGTTTTGTGGCCGGCTTGCTCTGGGCGATCTACGACCTCTGGCGGGCGGCCATCTTCCTCTTTTGCGTGGCTTTGGGGTACTTCATCGGTTACCGAGTGGATCGCAAGGACTCCTGGCGCGAGATCCTGGAGAAGATCCTGCCCCCCACGGAATAGAGGGTATCGTGGCGGCGCCGGGCCGGACCCGAGCTCCGGTCCGGCGTCTTTCCATTTTCAGGATAATAAAGGAGGTTCAGCACCGGGTGAGCCGTCGACAGGCGCGCGAGCTGGCTTTTAAGGTCCTCTTCCAGGCCGATGTGGGTCGCAACCCCTGGCAGGAGGTCTTGCCGCGTACCCTGGCCGAGGTGGACCTCCCGGAAAAGTCGCGTGCGTTCCTGACCGCCTCCGTCCAGGGGACGGTGGCTCACATCAAGGAGATCGATGCGATCATCGCCAGGTACGCGGTGGACTGGCCGCTGGAGCGGATGGCCAACACCGACCGCAACGTTCTCCGCCTCGCCGTCCATGAACTGCTCTTTATGCCGGAGATCCCCGTCAGCGTCACGGTGAACGAAGCGGTGGAACTCGCCAAACGATACGGCGACGAGGACTCCGGCCGTTTCGTCAACGGCATCCTGGGGAGCATCATCCGGGAGATGAAACCGGAAAAGAACGCCACGCCACCGTCATGAAGGCCTGGATAGGGTTCGATACCAGTTGCTACACCACTTCTCTGGCCGCGGTGGACGAGGCCGGTCGGGTGATCTGCGACCATCGGCTGCCGCTGGCGGTCCCCCCGGGCCAGCGGGGTCTCCGCCAGAGCGAGGCCCTCTTCCGGCATCTCCGCGGACTGGAGGAGCGTTTGGACCGGCTGCGGGAGGCGATCGGCCGGGCCGAGATCGCGGCCGTGGCGGCCAGCGTGCGTCCGCGGCCGGTGGAGGGGTCGTATCTCCCGGTCTTTCTCGCCGGGAGCATCATCGGCCGGGCGGTGGCCGCCGGGGCCGGGGTGCCTTTTCTTCCCACCAGTCATCAGGAAGGGCACCTGCGGGCGGCCGTGGAAGGGACTTGTTTACCCCAAAGATTCCTGGCCTTTCACCTTTCCGGCGGCACCACGGAGATCCTCTCCGCCACCCGACACGGGGCCGGCTTTACCCTGGCCATCCTGGGAGGCACCGCGGATCTCCATGCCGGTCAGTTCGTAGATCGGCTCGGGGTTATGCTGGGGCTGCCGTTTCCGGCCGGGCCGGCCCTGGAGGAACTGGCCGCCCGGGGGCGGCCGGGGGCGGTTCGCCTTCCGGTGGCCGTCCGCGGGATGCGGGTGAGTTTCTCGGGGCCGCTTAGCGCGGCCGAGCGTCTCTTCGCCGCCGGGGTGGCCAGGGAAGACCTGGCGGCGGCGGCCCTGGCGTGTCTCGCCACTTCCGTCCTCTTTCTGCTCAAGGAAACCGCGGCCGCCACCGGGCTCGACACGGCCGTCCTGGCCGGGGGGGTCATGGCCAACCGGCAGATCCGCCAGAAGTTAAGGGAGGATTTGCCCGGGATGCGCCTTGTCTTTGCCCGGCCCGAGCTTTCGACGGATAACGCCGTCGGCGTGGCCCTTTTGGCCTTCGATTTTACGGCGGGAGGCGATCGCCATGGGTAAGATGATCCTCATCGACGGGTATTCCTTGGCCAACCGGGCCTTTTATGCTTTACCCATGTTTACCACGAGCAAAGGGGTGCCCACCAACGCGGTCTACGGCTTCACCACCATGCTTTTCCGCCTGCTGGAGGAGGAGGATCCGGATTACGTGGCCGTGGCCTTCGACGCCGGGGCTCCGACCTTTCGTCACGAGGAGTACGCGGAATACAAGGCCGGCCGGCGCGAGACCCCGGGAGAGCTGCGGGAGCAGTTTCCCCTCCTCCGCGATCTCCTGGCGGCCTTCCGCATCCCCGTCTTCGCACAGCCGGGGTTCGAGGCCGACGACCTCCTGGGTACTATGGCCAGAAAGGCCGAGGCAGCCGGGCACCGGGTTCTCATCGTCACCGGCGACCGGGACGCTTTCCAGCTGGTCTCGCCGGCGGTGACCGTCCTTTATACCCGTCGGGGCATCAGCGAGGTCGAACGGGTGGACCCCGCCTATCTGGAGGCCCGTTATGGGCTGACGCCCTCCCAGATCCCGGATCTCAAGGGCCTGATGGGCGATCCCACGGACAACATCCCGGGCGTCCCGGGGATCGGCGAGAAGACCGCCTTGCGGCTCCTGCACGAGTTCGGTTCGGTGGAGGCCATCCTGGCCAACCTCGACCGGATTACCCGACCGAAAGAACGAGAAGCCCTGGCCGCCCACGGGGAGACGGCCCGCCGGAGCAAGCACCTTGCCACCATCGATTGCGCGGCCGCGATCGATTTCGACCTGGAGGACTGTCGACGCCGGGAACCGGATCACCGGGAGCTACGTCGCCTCTTTCTGGCCTTGGAGTTCAAATCGCTCCTGGAACGTCTGGGTCCGGAGGAAGAAGAAAAGAAAATCGAGGGGCCAAGGGAATCCC
>JAAYXC010000364.1 GCA_012516115.1 Bacillota bacterium
CCTTCCTTCTCCAACTGGCGGACGGCATCGTAGACCGCGTGGTGTTCAATGCTGGAAGTGATGATATGGCGCCCTTTCTCCCTTAAAGCATAGGCCACTCCCTTGAGGGCCAAGTTGTCCGCTTCCGAACCGCCGCTCGTAAAGACGATCTCCGCCGGGTCGACGGCGCCCAGGAGTCTTGCCACCTCGGCCCGGGCCTCCTCCACCGCCGCCCGCACTTCGCGGCCGAAGGTATGGAGGCTCGAGGGGTTGCCGAATTTTTCCGTGAAATATGGGAGCATCTCCTCCACCACCCGGGGATCGACCGGTGTGGTGGCCGCATGGTCCATATAAATCCGGCGCAACTTTTCCATCCTCCTTTTCTTTGCCCCCTCTCTCCGAAGTACTCGTAATCGTCGCTTGGCATCGAAAACCCTCGAAGAGAATTCTCCCCAGGTCAACCTTCGGAGGTGGTCCTCCCACCATGTGGAAAAACCCCCGCCCTTGCCCCGGCCGTCATGACTTCGGCCTCCGCGCAGAGATCCGCCAGGGTGGTGGAGTCCAGGACGGCCAGCATGCTATCGCGGAGTTTCTCCCAGAGCAAACGGCTCACACAGTGGGGGGCCCGCCAACACTCCGGTTCCCCCCCTTCCACCACACACTCGGTGGGGGCGATGGGGCCCTCCACGGCGCGTATGATCTCGCCGACCCTGATCTCCTCCGGTGGCCGGGCCAGCCGATAGCCGCCCTGGACACCACGAACCGAAACCACGAGTCCGGCCCGACGGAGGGTCCCCAGGAGCTGCTCCAGGTAGGACTCGGAGATAGCCTGCCGCGCGGCCACACGGCGGAGGGTCATCGGGCCTTCGGCATAGTGAAGGGCCAATTCCAACATGGCCCGAAGGCCGTATTGTCCCCGGGTCGAGACGCGCATTCTTCGCCCTCCGCAGAATTCCTAGTTATTTAGTCGGCTTTAGCCCTATAGTAGCATACCCCGCCCGGGAAGTCAATATACCCGAGTAAAAAAGTCGGGTTTAAAAATGTGTGCCATAAAAAAAACCGGGGAGGCCCGGACAACCGGCCTCCCCGGCAAACGCCGACCATACCTCCGCCCTCAGGTGAGGTGGGATGAGAAGATCCGAAGGGCTTATACCCCTACGGAAAGGGTCTGTCCGGGCGCCTGAGATTCATCACGACCGGTAAAGGCCGGGTACTCGTCGGTGAGGAGGTATAGGTAGGCCATTACCCCTGCCTGCCAGCGGAAAGTGCCGCTCATAAAGCGGAACATTTTCTCGGATATCCGGCCGGTGAATAAAACGGCCCACCAGGCGATAAAAGTTATGATCCCATGGACGATCCCGCGCAAGACTAGGCAGAAGCCGTGTGGAATCCCAACGTAGAGCCATCCAAAGAGAAGTTTAAGGAGGAGCAAGCCACGAGAAAGGCGGTCCGGATAGGTTACCGAGAACTTGGCCGGATAGTTTACTCCCAACCCAAACGGCGGGTACTCGTCGCGCAAGAAATTCCCATAAACACCCACTCTGAACTGCCAGTCCAGGACGTCCACGACAAAATCGAAAAACGACTTGGGATATCGCCCGGTAAACAGAATAGCCCAGAAAGCAATAAAAACGCAGAAAAACATACCGATGCCCAAAAGACCAAGGCAGATGCCGTGCGGGATGCCGACATAGAGCCAACCCAAAAAAGTCCGCAAAAGAAGAAGACCCCGGGAAAGCTTCAGGGGCGGAGAAACGGAAAACTTAACGTTCGTCACCCTCATCTCTCCTTATCATAGACTATTATGGCGATTTTCGCCATTTCCTGAGAATTTCCTTCTCCTCTAGAAAAGTTTTCTTACCGTCCGGTTCTTATTAGGTATTGGAATCTGCTAACTTCTACCTGCTTCTCCTCCAAACCTATGATATAATCTACTA
>JAAYXC010000365.1 GCA_012516115.1 Bacillota bacterium
GGTGGGCATCTACCTCTGCGGGATCACGCCTTACGATTATGCCCACGTCGGTAACGCCCGGCCGGCGGTCTTCTGGGATGTGGTCCGCCGCTACCTCCGTTTCCGCGGCTACCGGGTAAAGCTCGTGACGAACTTCACGGACCTCGACGACAAGATCGTTCGCCGGGCGGCGGAGACCGGAAAGGAACCGCTGGCGTTGGCGGCCGAGTTTTCCCGGATTTATCTTGAAGATCTCGCAAGCCTCGGCGTGGAACCGGCCGATGTCTATCCGCGCGTCAGCGAGCATATCCCGGAGATCGTTGCCTTGATCGAGCAGCTCTTCGCCCGCGGCCATGCCTACCGGGTGGACGGAGATGTTTACTTCTCCATCCCGAGTTTCCCCTCCTACGGCCGGCTTTCCGGCCGGAGCGAGGAGGAGATGCTGGCCGGCGCCCGGGTGGAGGTCGACCCGCGCAAGCGGCACCCCATGGACTTCGCCCTCTGGAAGGCGGCCAAGCCGGGCGAGCCGGCCTGGGATTCCCCCTGGGGTCCGGGCCGGCCCGGCTGGCACATCGAGTGCTCGGCCATGGCCTTAAAGCATCTCGGGCCGGGCTTCGATATGCACGGCGGTTCCGAGGACCTCATCTTCCCCCACCACGAGAACGAGATCGCCCAGGCCGAGGCGGCGACCGGGGAACGCTTCGTCCGTTACTGGGTCCATACGGCTTTCGTCACCGTGGACGGGAACCGGATGGGCAAGTCCATGGGCAACCTCCGGGCCATTCGGGAAGTGATTTCGCTTTTCCCGCCGAAGGTGGTCCGCTTCTGGCTCCTCGGCACGCACTACCGGCAACAGATAAACTTCAGCCAGGAGGGTCTGGAGAGCGCGGCCAAGGGCCTGGAGCGGCTGGAGATCTGCCGGACGGCCCTGCGGGATCTCCTGCGCCGTTCCCCGGCGGCCGGACCCCTGGCGGAACGGGTGGCCTTCCTGGCCGAGGCGGCCGGGGACGCCCGGCGCCACTTTACCGCGGCCATGGACGACGATTTCAACACCGCCTTGGCCTTGGCCGCCCTCTACGACTTCGTCCGGGAGATCAACCGGGTGGTCCAGGAGCGCGATTACCGCCCGAGTGAGGGCGATGCCCGGGTTTTGCGGGAGGTCCTCGCCACCCTGGAAGAACTCGGCGGCGTCCTGGGGATCTGGTTCGATGAGGTTCGAGAAGAAGAGAAGGCCGAGATCGAGGTCTTGATCCGCAAGCGGCAGGAGGCGCGGGCGGCCAGAGACTGGGCCACGGCCGACCGCATCCGGGAGGAGTTACGGGCGCGGGGGATCTTGCTGGAAGATACGCCGCAGGGGGTAAGATGGCGGCGGATCTAAACGTTTTCCGTGCTATAATGGACTTGGGTCGGGCCGTCTTGCGTGTCCGTCTCTTCGCACGTAAGAGAAGATGACGCCGCCGGCGGCCAGCACCGCCGTAAAGCCGAGAAGGCCCGCCTCGGGGCCGAAGGGGCCGCCGGTGATAAGCGTGGGTCCTTCCCGCACCAGGGAAAAGAGGCCGGGAAAAGGCTGGCCGCTAACGGGAAAACCGAAGAAGGCCTGGAAAAAATTCCAGGAAAAGTGAAAGGCCATCGGAAGGTAAAGGCCGTCGGTGGCGTGGCAGGCCAGGCCGAGGAGTAACCCGGCCAGAAAGACGCCGAAGAGCGCCGGGAGCGTGGCCCCCGGATTCATGGCATGGAGTCCGGCGAAAAAGAAGGCCGAGAAGGCCTGGGCGGCCCAGATGGGCAGGGCACGGCGCAATGTACGGAATAGATAGCCACGGACGGAGAGTTCTTCGTACCAGGCGACCATGGCGAAGACCCGGAGGTTATAGAGCAAAGCGGCGGGTTGGGGTCGCAGGCCGGTTATGAGAAGCCATCCGGCCACCCACTCGGTGAACAGGATCCCGGCCATGAGGAAAAAGGGGAGGGCAAGACCTAGGGCCAGTTCGCGGAGGCGGCCCGGGCACCAGATTAACCCCAGCTCGGGGAGGCGACCGTGGTCGAAGAAGCGGACCATTATCCAGGTGGCCAGGGTGATCCCGGCGAAGCTGGCCAGGATCGGGTCGCCGAGACCGACGGCGTAAACCAACCATCCGGCCAGGGCGACGAAGATAATACAGGAAAAAACGTAGAGCAACAGCGAACATACCACCCGGAACAACCGTCTCCACTCCCGGTGTTTTGTTTAAGCTAGCATATTCGGGGACCGGAACCCGAATTCTCTTTGGGGCCGATGATCCCCTTCTGGAGTTGATTTTTTGCACCCGGTCGAAGCCGCCGGCCTCCCCCCGGCCCTCCTCGCCTATCTGGGCGATGCCGTCTACGAGCTTTTCATCCGCGAAACGCTTTTGGCCGAAGGAGTGGCCTCCACCCGCAGTCTGCACCGCCGTGCCACGGCTCTGGTCTGCGCCCCGGCCCAGGCCAGGATGGCGCGCCTGCTGGCCGGAGAGTTCTCGGCCGAAGAGGCGGCCGTTTTCCGACGGGGTCGGAACGCCCATTGCGGCGGTATCCCGGCCGCGGCCACGGTGACGGAATACCGTCTGGCCACGGGGCTCGAAAGCCTGATCGGGTTTCTTTATTTGACCGGGCGGAACGAAAGGCTGCGGGAACTGCTGAACGAAGGCCTGCGGCGCCTTGGGGAGGTAAAAAATTGAAAGTCGTCTTGCTCTCCCATACCCCGGAACCCGAGCGTCTGGTGGCCGCCGCGGCCAGGGTTTGCTATGCTGAGGCCTTGCCGGAAGAAGTTTTGGCCGGGATGACGCCGGAAGAGATACGCTCTTTTCTCGCGCGGCTTTTGGCCATGGACCATCTTTCCCCCTTTGAGCACGCCTCCTTTACCTTCGCCGTTTCCGGGGTGAGTCGGGCGTTAACTCACGAACTGGTTCGCCACCGGATCGCCTCTTATTCCCAGCGTTCGCAGCGATATGTGAAAGAGGAAGGGTTTAGTTTCGTCACGCCTCCTTCCATTGCCGCCCATCCGGAGGCAAGCCGGATCTTCGCCGCGACCATGGACGTCTTGCGGCGGACCTATGCCGAACTCTTGCGCCTCGGGATCCCCAGGGAAGACGCGCGTTTCGTCTTACCCAACGCCTGTGTGACCCAGATCATCGTGACCATGAACGCCCGGAGTCTTCGCAACTTTTTCGCCCTCCGTTGCTGCGGTCGCGCGCAATGGGAGATCCGGGAGCTGGCCTGGCGGATGTTGGAACTCGTCCGCCGCGTGGCTCCGGGGCTCTTCATCGACGCCGGACCGCCTTGCGAGGCCACCGGCCGGTGTAACCAGGGGAAGCTGAGCTGTGGGCGAGTGGAACGAAAGAAACGGGAGGGGGAAAAATGCGCCGATTGATCCTGGCCGGAGTCCCGGTTTTTTTCATCGTTCTGGTCGCCGGGTGTGGGCAACCGGCGCCTCCGGCCGGCACCTGGGTATCGCCCCCCCATCTTCGGGAACTGGGCCGACCATGGCCGGTGGAGGTGGGCCGGTTCGCGGCGCCTTTCCGCCTTCTCGCCCATGACGCGGGCGGGATCCTCTTTACCACCGGTCGTCCGGCCCGGCGTTATCGGGTGGACTACCGCCTTCGCCGGCTTGTTCCCCTCGGTCCCGCCCCGGCGCCGGGGGAGGAACCGTATACGGCAAAGACCGCCACCGAAGGCGATCAACGCCTCCTTTTTATCGTGCAACCGGATGGAAGCCGGCTGATGGTCACCTCGTCTCTCTTCGCTACGGCCTGGGCTCAGACGGGGGACCGGCGGGCCCTGGCCTTCTATGAGACCGGGCCGGAGGGGGTGCAACTCGTCTACAGCCAGCCACTGGTCGGCATCCGCCAGGTCTGGCGTCGGCCGGTGGCCCCCCCGGCCACCATTACCCTGACCTGGTCGCCCCAGGGGAACTATTTGGTCGAGGAACGCGACGGTTTCCTTACCGTTTTCCCCCGGGCGGAGGGCGTTCCCCGCTGGACGGCCTCCGGCCTGGCAGTGAGTTTCGACCCGGATGAACGTCACCTCCTCTATCGCCAGGGGGAGACGCTCCGACTTCTGGACCTCGGTGGCTGGTACGCAGAGGCCCTCCCCGCCCCGGGCGACGGCCGTTTCCTCTCTGCCGCGTGGTCACCCCGTGGCGAAAGGGTTTTTTATATTTACGAGAAGACGGGCGCCGAAAAAACCACACGCCTTCTATATCTCTACGAGGTGGAAGGTGGGACCTGGCAGCGCCATCCGATCCCGGCGACGCTTGACCCCCTGACCCTTGCCGCCTTCCTTCACGCAAAAGCGGCCGAGGCAGGAACGCTCCTCCCCCTCCTTCCACATTTAAACGAAGGAACCCTTTGCCGCCTGGGGGAAGGTTTTTACCTGGCGGGCCGCGACCGGGAACTCGTCCTCCTGGATCTTTCCGCGAAGAAGGTCGCGCCCAAAACCCTCCATCGTTTCGCCGGCCGGGTAGCCAGGCTCTCCCTGGCCGGCCGCCGGCTTGTGATTTTAATCGAAGAAGCGGAGGAAACGACCCTTTACGCCTGGAACCTGCCGGTGCCGGCGGCCCTGACGGGTATCTTTCCGGACCGGCGGGATCTCGGCCTGGGTTCGTTGAAGTTGGGGATGGAGACGGCCGTAGTCCAAACCCTGCTCGGTACCCCTTTGGCCACGGAGAAGGGCCCCGATCCTCTGACGGAAGGAAGGATCCTTCTCACTCATTTCTACCCCGCGGTGGCGGTGACCTTTGCCCGTGGCCGCTTGGAAAAGATCCTCACCACCGCGCCGGATCTCGCCACGCCCCGGGGGATAAAGGTGGGGGCTACCCGCGCCGAGGTCCTGGCCCGTTACGGTCGGCCGGACTACGAGGTCCGCGACTACCTTGCGTATCGAGGCACGGTTGATGAGCTTTCCGTCAAGGTGGCCTTTAAGTTCGACGAAGAGGGCCGGGTAGCGGCGATACTTTTGGCGCGGGAGAAACGAGAGGAGCAAAAGAGTTAGGCAAAATTGCCATCATGATTACGAGACATTTTTCAATACCACGACAAAAAATTTTTATGGTCCGGGTCGTTTACGGCCCCAGGGCCGCCGGCCCGGACCGCAGCCGCCTTCTTCGTCGCGGTGGACGTTATGACCCCCGCAGGCGGGGCAGTCCATGTCGACGCCGCGCGTCCCGGTACCGTGCGGGACCTCGAAACGGTGGCCGCAGTCCCGGCAGGCGAAACGACGCATCCTTTCCACCAACCGGAAGGTCCCTCCCTCGATGCGGATGGCCTTACCACGCGTCAACGCCTCGGCCACCTTACGCCGGGCCTCGGTGATGATCCGGTGGAAGGTGGGCTAGGAGACCCCCATCATGGCCGCGGCCTCGAACTGTTCGATCCCGTCGCGGTCGTTCAACCGGAGGGCTTCCCATTCTTCCAGAGTGAGGACGACCTCTTCGAGATCGCAGAGCCTGATGCCGGCGGGTTTGAAGTAGGCAATGGGCGGCGTTTCGGCGATGAGGCGTTCTTTGCGCGGTCTAGGCAAACAAGTCCCTCCGTCTTCCGTTTCAGTTTATGAAATCAGTTTCATTATAGATCGGACCACGGCTGAAGTCAATGGATTTCCACCCATAA
>JAAYXC010000465.1 GCA_012516115.1 Bacillota bacterium
CCCGTCACCCAGGGCCGACCAGCGGGTATCCAAGTCGCCATCGATGGCGTTCGCCGGCACGTTGCCGTCATCGGCGCTGGCCGAGACGGCGACGATCGGCAAGGGCGTGGGTTCGCTCGTCGCACTCGGCATGGTGGCCAGGACAACGAAAAGACCCATAAGAAAGACCAGGAAAAACTTTCGCCGGTTTGACATCGGTCTTACCTCCCATCAAGGAATCTCCTACGGCGAAAATCGTCCTTCCACGGATACCCACCCACGGGTTTTCCTTGTGGTGATTCCATTCGGAACGATAATCCAAATCATCCTTTTAAAGCCCCGATCATGACACCCCTAACGAAGTAACGCTGGAGGAAGGGGTAAAGAAAGAGGATCGGCAGAGTAGCCACCATAATCGTTGCGTACTTGAGGCTCTCGCTTAAGCTCTCTACGTCTGCCGCCCCGGCGGAACCCACCATTGCCTCCATCTGGTAACTCAATAAAATGTCGCGCAAAACCAGTTGGAGTGGATAGAGTGCTCTTTCTCGGATAAAGATCATGGCATGGAACCATGCGTTCCAGTGGTGGACGGCGTAGTAAAGCACCAAGACGGCCATCGTCGGCTTGGCCAGGGGAATTATGATGCGAAAGAGAATGGTAAAATCGTTGGCACCGTCTATGCGCGCTGAATCTTCCAGCTCTTCGGGGATACCGGCAAAGGCCGTCCGCAAGATGATCATATTGTAGGTGATGATAAGATTCGGCAGGATCAGAGACATAAGGTTATTGAAGAGACCCAGGGCTTTAACGGTCAGATATAGAGGAATTAAGCCTCCGCTAAAAAACATGGTGAAAACGATGAGCCGCATCATCACACCGACGAAAAGGGGCCCTTTACGCGATAGCACGTAGGCGCCGAAGGCGGTCATGATCATGTTCAACGTCACACCGACGATCACGATGAAGATGGTATTCAGGTAGCCCCGTACGATCATCGGGTCTTGAAAGACGCGACCGTAGGCGGACAAAGTAAAACCAAGCGGCTTATAAAGCAGACCGGCGTGCGCAAGCAACCGTGTTCCGTCGCTGACCGAAGCCAGAGCGACGTAGAGCATTGGGTACAGACAGAGGATGCTCAGGAAGCTTAGAAAAAGGATGTTGCAGAGATCGAAGACCTTCCCGGCGAAGGTTTTTTCCACTCTCACCATCTTGTCGCGTCTCCCTTACCATAGAGTGGTCTGTTCTAATCTCTGGCTTATCTTGTTCGCCGCGATCAGGAGAATGAAATTGATCGCCGAGTTGAACAGACCCACGGCCGAGCTGAAGCTCCAGCTGAATTCCTGTAAACCACGACGATAGACAAAGGTTGAGATTACATCGGCCGTTTCGTAAGTCGCCGGGTTGTAGAGCAAGATGATCTTCTCGAAACCTACACTAAGCATGCGACCCAATCTAAGAATCAGTAGAATAACGATGGTGGGCATGATTCCCGGCAGGGTAACGTGGATGGCTTGCCGGAAACGGCCGGCCCCATCGATGGCCGCCGCTTCATAGAGTTCCTGGTCGATGGCGGCCAATGCCGCCAAAAAAATAATCGAGCCCCAACCTATTTCTTGCCATATCCCGGAAACTACGTAAATGGTGCGGAAAAGCCCCGGATCCTGAAGAAGGGGGGCGCGTTCGCCGCCAAAGTAAGCGATAATATCGTTGATCAAGCCGCCGCTCATGGTGAAATCTTTAATCATCCCACAAACCACTACGAGGGAGATGAAATGCGGTAGATAAGTAATCGTCTGGACCGACTTTTTGAAGAATTGGTTTTTTACCTCGTTGAGAAGAAGGGCTAGGACGATCGGGGCCGGAAACCCGAAGACGAGTTGATAGGTGCTAAGCAGAATCGTATTCCGCATCAACCGCCAGAAATAGAAGCTCTGAAAAAAATCCCGAAAATGTTTGAAACCAACCCACGGACTACGAATGATGCCGAGCATGGGCGAAAAATCCTTAAAAGCGATTATTGCTCCATACATTGGTACGTAATGAAAAATAATGTAGTATGCCACTACAGGGATCGCCATCAGGTAGACATACTTATATTTGTTCAAGTCGCGACGGAGCGAAGGCCATAAACCACCCCGTCCTTCGAGCGACGTTCGATTCATTTAACCTCACATCCGTATATAGTAAATAATGTAAACATGGCTCTACCGAATCAATAAGGACTCCGAGGAGGATAAATCAAATCCTCCTCGGAGTTTCCTTATTCAGGTCTTCCTCGAACTCCCTTTGGACCTCATCGAGATTTGTACCGCTCGAGGGCTGTCTGATAGATCTGGATGGCCCGATCGATCCCCAGCTTCTTCATTTGCGCCAAATATTTATCGAAATTATCAAGCGGTTCGATGCCAAGGATGAACCTCATAACCATTTCTTCCCGGTAGGTATCGATCTGGTTCATGATATTGGCCAGTTCGGTACTTTCTTCCGGGGTAGGCGTGACAGGCGGTAAAGCATATTTGGCCTCATCGGTATTCGCCCAACGTTTGATCGCCTCGATCTGTTGCGGTTTGCTCTGGTACTGCTCGAAATACCGGGGGTCTTGGACGAACGGACCACTAAGGCTGGCGCGCATATACCCGGCCATAGCCTCGGCCACCGAAAGTTGCGGATTCTTCATGATCAGATCTGTGTACTTAGGGTAGCCGTTTACCATCTTATACGAGACGCCCTCGATACCGAAATTGAACAGCATATGGCCTTCAGGGCTATAGGCATAATCAAGCCATCTGGCTGCCAATTCTTTATATTTACATTTGGCGCTGATGGCCACGGAGTTGTTGCCAGGATAGGGAAAGGTTCTATGACCGAACTTCGGTTTTTGCCCTTTCTTAAGCGTTGGGTATGGCGCGCCTACCAGATCAAACTTAGGATCTTTATCCTTCATAGAATCCAGATATTTACCCATATCGCCGCCGGCATAACCGACGAGCGCCCCAGCCCGACCTGCTAGTATTTTGGCATCGCCGCCTTTGCGGTCGGTCACCCCGAGATCTTTGTCGAGCAGACCTTCTTTGTACCACTTATGCATGGTGGCCAAGAAATCTTTAAAGGCCGGCTCCGCCGGTCCATACTTCACCTTTCCCTTCTCGACATAGAAATCGTACTTGATCCCGAAAGCCCCGATAAAGGCGCCGGTCAATCTAATGGCGTTTAGGCTTACGTTGGCAATGGCCGGGATGACCAAAGGTGAGTCGGCGCCCTTCTTCTCCTTGAATGCTTTCAAGACCGTATACCACTCGTCGATGGTGGTCGGCACCTCGAGACCGAGCTCTTTCAGCCAGTCGGCTCTGAGCATTGGCCCCATGTAGACGACAAGAGAATCGTCGAGACGGAGGAAGGGGAAGACATAGTATTTCCCCGTGTCGGTCTTGACCATCTTATCGACTTCTCTGTTGCTCCGAATGATTTTACGTAGATTTGGCGCATACTTGTTGATGATGGGGGTTAGGTCGGCGATCACCCCGTCCTGGATCGCTTTCTCCGGCCCGCCGGGATAATTCAGCCAGGTATATTCC
>JAAYXC010000366.1 GCA_012516115.1 Bacillota bacterium
CCACAAAAGGATCCGAACTAATACGGATGTTCCGCCGGGGACGCTCCGAGGAAGAAAGGTAACCAACCGACTCCTTGGCACCGCCGCCTTCCGCTGCCGTCCGTTCTATCCATCTTTCGGTAAAGATCAGGTCGTCCGTACCGATCTCTACCGTGACCTCTTCCTCCGTGCCGCCGATACGGGGCCCGGTCCAGAAGACTTCATCGTTGCCCTCGAACCCGGCGCAGAAGACCTCAAGAGGTATCCCTTTCCACTCCGCAGGGATCTTGACCTTTTTACGATAGAAGACGGACTCCCCCTCCGGGGGCGCGGCGGGCGGTTTACACCAGTAAGCGGGCAAGATCGTCCGTCGCCATCTCGTCTCCTTCTTCTCTTTCCCCACCTGGAACTGCCAATAACCGTTGAGGTTCAGGAGCTCATCCGGCCTGGCATAGGCGGAAGTGCCCATCCAGTAAAAGTTCTCCGCCAGTACCTCGCCGTACTGGGAGAGCTCCAGATAAAGGAAGAAGACCTTACGCAAGTAGTCGCGGGGAACCCGCCATCGCAGGCTGAACGCCTTGACCGATGCGTCCGCCTCTACGGTCACGGTCGCCTCCTGCTCATGGCAAAGCTTCATCTCACGGTCATAGATGACCGCCCTGACCCGGCAGGCGCCGAGACGCAACCGCTTGTCGTTTACCGCGTAGATATCCGCGCAGAACTCCTCGTTGCCGTCGAATACATACTTCTCCATATCGGCCACGACGATGACGTCCTGGGCCGCCCGCTTGTAGGCGTAAAAGGCGGGTTTCGGCACACCGTACCAATCGATCAGTTCCCGGTGGAAGGACGGCCAACTCCCGTTGAGTTGCCACTGAAGACAACCGGAACACCAGTACTTGGTCTGCCGACAATATTCGAGGTTATGCCGGTGCACCTGGCCGTGGGCGATCTGGCCGGACATAAGCCAGTGGTCAAGATCGTCTAAGCCGCCGTATTCCCTGGCGTCCCGCTCTTGTTCCTTGATGACGGCGTGGTGATATTGCCAGGTGGGTTTGTCGATGGGCCAGATCTTGTCCGGCCCGATGAACTTCTGGATGCTCTCGAGCAGGGGCGCGCTGCGCATGACCGCCACTTCGGACCGGAAGAGGACCAACCGCTGGTCGCCGTTTAAGATGTCACCGTTGTATTTATTGGAAGTCCGGGTAGGCAGCATGAGAAGGCCGCCGTGGCGATCGCCTTTATAAGGCGAGCCCCGCCGGAACGGCCTGGTCGGATCGTGTTCTCGACAGGCCTCGGCGAGTTTATCGACCAATTCCTTGTTCTCCGGTTCATCGGGGTTGTACTCGTTCCCGCCGCACCACAGGGCAATACAAGGATGGTTACGGAGGGACTTGATCATATCGACCGCACAGCGAATAAAGAGATCGTGCGGCATCACCGGGTAACTGGCGCAAGCGAGCCAGAATTCGGTCCAGGTCAGAATCCCCTTGCGGTCGCAAAGGCGGTAGAAGGTCTCGGTCTCCTGGATCCCGCCGCCCCATACCCGGACCATGTTCAGGTTGGCTTCTTCCACTTGAGCGAGGAAAAGCTTATAACGTTCCTCGGAGAAACGAAAGAGGCTGTCCGTGGGTAACCAGTTCGTCCCCCCGAACGAAGAAACGCTGCCGGTTAATGCAGAACGTCCAAGGATAGGGATTGCCTACAATAGACCAGAGCCGGTTGGACTGGCCGTGTACTTCCTGGACCCAGAGGTCGTCCTGGTTTTTGAGCATGGTCAGCTCTCGGACGCCGAACTCGGTCTCGGCCCGGTCGAGCACGTTACGCTCCTCGTCGAGGATCATCAGCTCCAACCGGTAGAGATGATGAGGGCCCATGCCGTTCGGCCACCAGAGCTTGGGACGTTCGATGGCCGTCTCCAGTTCGATCTGGTTTACTCCAGGGCTTAAGATTAGATCGCGCTTGAACTCAATGGCCGGACAGGTGAAATCCACTCCGGTAATACGGCCGAGGATCCGTACCCGTTCCTGGCCGGCAAAACTCGACTCGACCTCCAAGCCGATCTTGACTTCGGCCCTGGCGGCCTCCTCGCATTCATCCCATTCGATCTTGGTCCGCACAAAGGGGTCTTGAATGGATGCACCGCCCGTGACCCGAAGCCAAACGGATTTCCAGATCCCGATCGGCACGATATGCGGCGCCCAGTTCCACCAATAGGTAAAAGGAGCCACCACGCCGGACGAACGGACCATGCCCCGCTTGACCTTACCGCCGGGCCGGTCCTCGGAAGAATGCTCCAGGGCGCGCAGGCGCAGGACGAGCACGTTCTTCTGCCCGGGAACGATCAAACGCGTGACGTCGAGGCGATGGCGGAGGAACATCCCTTCCAGGTGGCCGAGGGAGATTCCGTTCAACCAAACGTTCGCCCGGTAGGTAATGCCTTCGAAGACGAGCTCGTATTTTCGCCCGGCGACCTCTTCGGGGACGGTAAATTCTTTAAAGAACCACCATTCTTTATCTTCCACCCACAATAACTTTTCCGCATTCATTTCGAAGTAAGGATCTTCCACCAGCCCGGCCTCGAAGAGGGCCGCCTGCACGATACAGGGTACTTTTGCCGGGACGGGGTTACGCGGCTGGTACGTTGGATCGTACGCCCGGCGCGCCAAACCTTCCTCGAATTCCATGCCCTCAATGGTCCAGGGTCCATCTAAACTAAGATATGCGTATCGTAATGCCATGCCGGATTTTCTCCTCTTTCCGCGATGATGGTGTGATTCCTGCGGGGAGCCAAGATGCCCCCCGCAGAAGAATTAACAAGCGAGATTTACCGACCGAACTCTATAACGAGTCGCCCGGGGCCGGGAACGGCGATCTCCACCGTATCGCCTGCTACGTTAAAGCTTAGCGCCTTATCGGCGAAGAGCACCCGCGTAACCTTCCGGTCCTTCGGGACCGCCACGCCCAGGACGCAGGCCGGTTGGTCGGCGGCCACCGTGAACACGTACCGATCCGGGAACCGTAGATCGGCCGCCATGGTGACCGGCAAATCGGAACGGAAGAGTAATGCACCGTCAAAAGAAGCCTCGGTTGCTTCCCTGACCATCCATGCGACCAGCCCGTTCTCCTCCCGCGCCCAGGCGAAGGTGGCTTGGGCGGCCAGTCGGCCCGCGCGGCCGGAGCGGCCCGGTGCCTGCAAAAGGAAGGTATCCGTGGCCTTGCCTTTGACGAGTTCTGCTCCGAGCAGCCCTTGACCCGAGAGATCGGTGAAAGCCGGAACCGGCTCTTCCGGCAGGAGGGGTACGAGGATCTGCATAAAGAGGGCCTCCTGGGCTTTTAGTGTGGCCTTAACGTACCGATAGGGCACCGAGTCGCCCTTGATGTAGGTGACCTCTCCCTCTTCATTTGCCAACGTGAGATTCGACGGAAGGATCCAGGCCGCCATCTTGGCCGCCCGTCCGTAATTATCGTCCCGATAGGTCCAGAGCCGGAAGTTGCCTTCTCCGCTCATGCGACCCCGTCCGCCGTGCAGATAAAGCTCGTAAGTGGAGACCTTAGGCGCCGCGACGGAATCGACCACCACGAAGTAGTCTTGCCCGGGGAAGCCGATGGCGCGTTTCAGCTTTGCCCCGCCCTTGTAGACGGCCTCCTTCTCTTGGAAATCAAAGACCTCGGTATCGAGATTGTAGCGCGAGACCGGCGTCACGTTCTCCGCCGGGTCTTTCGGCTCGTTGCCGTCCACGGTAATTACGTTATGGGCCGGGGCGGTCATAAACCAGTTCTTTCGGATCTGGTCGTAGTACGAGCCGGTGCTGTAACCACAGTCGCTCGCCATCATCTGGTCGCAGGCATGGATGATAAAGCTCAGGTGATCGTAATGAAAATGATTGTCCGCCTCGGCCACCCCGTGGAAGAGGAGGTACCGATGGGAACGATCCTTGTAGGTCCAGTTGTTGCGGAAGACCGTTTGTCCGCCGCGGTCCAAAAAGATGGTGCCGGAAGCGGTGGGCGCCACGGGCTCGATGGTGGGATCGTAGGTCAGATACTCGTCGAGGTTCCAGGTATCGTCGACCGAGGCGCCGCTATAGCTGTTGGCATTAATCCGATAAGCCGCCGCATCGCCAAGGAGGAAGGGCGGGCTTTGCCAGAGGCCTGTATCCGAATGGAAGAACGCCCATTGAAAAAGATTACCCAACTTAGCGGTAGGATGAAGCGGTGTACTTACATCCATGAATTCTTTGGCTACCATGTGGAGCGGGGTCGGCTTTATGTACGCGTCTTCGATATTGGGCAGCCAGCCCCGTCCGTTGCGCACGTAAAGCATCCATTCGAACGCCGGACGATAGATGGGAAAGTTGTTTACCCCGGAAACGTTCTTGTAATGGTATAAAAATGGAAGAAAGTTAACCCAAGAATAGAGCAAGTAGTGGGATCCCTCGCGGTAGATCCCGTCCGCGCTGAAGAAATACCGGGTATTTCGGTTGGCCTCGTAGAGCGCCTTCCGCAGCCATTCCGCGGCCTCGGGTTCGGAAGAGAGCGTCAAAGCGCAGGTCCCCAAGGCCCAGGCCTGCTTGGAGAGGTGGTTGTGCGGCCGCGGGGCCCAGACCTCTATTTTTTCGTAGATCAGCCGCGCTTCGCGGATGAGCCGCGCGCGGATCGCCTTATTTTGTTCCGGTGTAAGTGCATTGGCTACCCAATCGTAGGCCGTACAGTAATTTTGCAGCCAGGTAGCGCGGTAAATCTCATCGACCACGCTGCTGGAGACGGTCGGGGCGAGCTCGTAGATCGGGCCGTCGTAAGCGCGCAGAAGGATCTGGATCGTCCGGTCCCGCGCGGCCGTATCGCCAACGGTTATCCAGGCGAAGGCCAGATACTTGGCGGCCCGGCTGATCGTGCCGTAATACCGCGAAACATCCTTGCTTGTGGGATCGGTCGGGATCTCGGGCAATGGATCTTCTTTAAAGGCTTTGATGTCCTCCCAGATCCAATCCCAGAGTTTGGCCGCATAGGCATCTAAATTACGTTTTTCGACCACTGCCTTGATCTCATCGGCCTTAAACCAAAGAGAAGGATGGATCTCCTCCTTAGGCAAAACCGGTGTCTCGTCGGTGGCAAAACCGCTGTAGGTTGTGTAGTCTACTGCCAACGCCAATCCGGCGACACCGATCAGTCCCGCAAGGATCAGAGTAAACACCGCTCGGCGCATCATCCTCATCATCCTCACCCCTTTCCTCGCTTCCTATTGAACTTCGTTTTCCAGCGCGGGGGGCCGCACCGCGCGGCCCCCTTGCAGTATGAACCGAGGTTCAAATGTTGGAACGCATCAGGACCGCTTCTACTTTGGGTGTAATGTTCTTGATGGCCTCGGCGGCGGTTTCTTCACCTTCCCAGACCTTGTTGAGTTCCGTGCGGATGATGTTGTCCAATTCTTGGAAATCAGTGTTCAACGGCTGATAGCAGATAACCAGTCGATCGCTGTAAGCCAAGAACGCCTTCTTATTGATCTGCGGTTCGCTCTTCAAGAAGAGATCCGACTTCTGATACTTCGTGATGGCCGGGACCATCTGCTGAAGTTCGAGCAGTTTCTTAACGCCGGGCGAGTCGGGACCGGCCAGGTACTTCACGAATTCCCAAGCTTCCTTGGGGTGCTTGGTGTTCTTCCCGATGGCAAAGCAGCTGCCGTCGGCCCGGTTGGCCTTGTATGGGCCGTGGGGAAGCGGTGCCACATCCCATCTGAACTTGCAGTTCTCAATGTACTGGGGTACACGCCAATGGCCGATGATATTCATCGCAGCGCTACCGGCCACGAAAAGGTCCGAGATGCCCGCCCGCTGTGAAGGCGTCGGCGCGATCTTATGTTTGAGCATCATGTCGGCATAGAGTTGGATAGCCTCGACGGCCTTCGGCTCCTTCATCAAGAACTTGGTCGGTTTGTAGAGGTCGTCGTACATGTTCTTTCCGGTCATGTGATAGAGGAAGACCTGCCAATAAGTATCCGTCTCCAGGTGGACGCCCCACTGGTCGATCCGACCGTCGCCGTTCTTGTCCTTGGTGAGTTTCTTCGCCAAGGCGATGAACTCGTCCCAGGTCATCTCCTTGGTAGGATAGGGCACCTTCGCCTCGTCGAACATGTCCTTGTTGTAGAAGATGGCCAGGGCCGCGCGGTCGATGGGAAGACCGTAGATGCCGCCTTTGTACCGATATAGATCGAGGATCCGGCGGTCGTAAGCCGTAAGGTCCACTAACTTCATGAACGGCCTGAGATCCAAGAGCGCCCCCTTAGCCGCCAGCACGTTGGCGTCACAGGTATTGGGATAGAGCACATCCGGCATGGCTCCTCCCGCGGCCATCGTCAAGAGTTTAGTCGTATACTCTCGACCCGAGGCAATATTCTCGATCTCGATCTTTATGTTGGGATGTTTTTTTTGAAACTCCTCGATGATCGGTTTGGCCACGTTATCCAACCGCACCTTGTCCCAACGCATAAACCAACGCAGGGTGATCTGCTCTGCGGCTGCCACTGTGCTGCCTAAAATTACGGCAATACTTATTAAGCTCATCACCAGAAGAGGAACCCGCTTCTTCATATTGGATAACTCCCCCTTTTTTCATTTGGCCGCCAATACGAACCTTGCGATAAACCTCTTGGCTACTTTTCTACTTTTCTCACCTCCTCCACCGATTCAGCCTTTGATACCACTGAAGACGATCCCCTGGATGAAATACCGCTGCGCGAGGAAGAAGACCAATACCGGCGGGATCATAACCACCACGGAAGCGGCCATAAGATAGTTCCATTCGATAAAGTACTGGTGTTGAAAGGCATTCAGTCCCAGCGCTAAAGTATAGTTTTTCTCACTGCTTAGATAGATCAAGGGCCCCATGAAGTCCCGCCATTCGCGCATAAAGGTGAAGACGGCGACAATACCGAATACTGGCTTCGATAGTGGCAGGAGGATCCGCCAAAAGATCCCCCAGGGGCCGCATCCGTCGATCCTGGCCGCGTCATCCAGCTCAAGCGGGATCGTCATGAAGAATTGCCGTAAGAGAAAGACGTTCAAAGGTCCGGCGAAGAGCTGGGGCAAGATCAAAGGCCAAAAGGTGTCGGTGAGCCCCAGTTTTTTGAACATCACAAAGCGTGGGATGATCAAGACGTGGAACGGGATCATGATGGTCCCCAACGCCATGAGGAAAAGCACGTCTCTTCCGGGAAAACGGAAGCGCGCAAAAGCGTAAGCGGCCAAACTAGAAGAGAAAAGTTGTCCTAAACCGCACCAGAAAGTGATCCAGACCGTATTCTTCAAGCAGCGCCAGAAACTCATCTCCGCAAGGGCTTTAGGAAAATTCTCCCAATGTAATTTAGTAGGCCACCAGACGGGCGGATACCGCAGCGCTTCCGGCACATCTTTTAGGGCCGTGGTGATTGCCCAGTAGAGGGGAAAAAGTACAACGACGCTGCAGGCGAACAAAACCGTGTAAAG
>JAAYXC010000044.1 GCA_012516115.1 Bacillota bacterium
ATGTTATCTATTTCTGATAAGAAAGTCAATCTTCTCTAAAGAAGGAAAAGATTTTAAATGAGCTTAAATTCGGCTAAAAGATGGTTCAAAGACAGCCGTTCGCAGTGAAACACTGGAAGAGCCACGCGGCCGCCTGCGCGGGCAAACATAGGCCTTGATCAGTGATTCTAATGCCGTTTCCACGGAACGGGGCTGGCCGCGCTCCCCCCTGCGGGGAGCGGATACCTCCGGGCCTGGATGGTTTCAGCCTCTTCTCCCCTTGAATTCGACCACCTTGAGAGCCACCAAGCGCCGATGGCCGTGGGGCAGCCACGGCCGGGAAGACCCAACTATTTTTATCGCCTAGACCAAGCCTTGCTAAAAGAGGAAAAAACGACCAGAGTCCTTAGGGGATAAACGATCGGGCAAAAAGACTTCACAGATAACGCTAGGCGTTAAAACGCGCCGAAGGTCGTTTTTTTCCCCGGAAAGAGAGGGTGAGGATCCCGGCCCCGACGGCCGTCAGAAGCCCCATGGACGCGAAGACCCAGGAAAGGTCGAGAAAAGAGCCGAGTGCTCCGGCAAGAAGCGGCCCGACAAAAGAGCCGAAGGTGTTGGCCGCCTGCCAGAGTCCGTAGGAGCGCCCGCGGAGGTCCGGGGGGATTTCCTCGGCCATATGGGCGGCGGCGTTGGGGCCGAGCGAAGCCAGGAAGATCCCCAGAAGGAAATAAAAGAGGACGAAGAATCGGAGCGAACCGGCCGAGGCCAGGATAAGAAGGCTTATGGATGTCCCCACCAGTCCCCAGTACATCACCCGGAGTCTTGTTCTTTTTTCTCCGAGGCGGGTCCAGATCAAGGCGGTAAGGACGAAGGCCAGTCCGGGGAGGGAGTAGATGGCGCCGCGGAGCCAGGGGGTCAGGGTGCCGCGGAGACCAACGAGATGGAGGGGAAGGATCGGTTGGATGGCCGGATTAACCGCCGCTCCGAGGAAGGCGACGAGCAAGACCGGAGGCATGCAGGGGTGTTTCGCCGCCGGATAGAGATCGGCCAGATAACCCGCCTCGGGCTGCGGCACGGGTCGTTGTTCTTCGCGGACGAACACGAGCACGAGGAGGGTGGCGCCGAAAACGACGGCGGCGGAGAGGCGCAGGGACCAACGGAGCCCCATCAAACTGGCCAGGCTGGTCCCGATCACGGGGCCCGCGAGCCCGCCGATGGCCGAGGCCGACTGGGCAGTCGCCACGTAACGACCCGCCAGGTCTTCCGGGGTGTTGGTGGCGATAAGGGCATAGGAACCCGGGATAAACCCGGTCAGAGCGCCGTTTAAAAAGCGGAGGAGGGCCAGTTCCCACGGACGCCGGCAGACGCTCATCAAAAAGTAGATGGCGGCCAGGCAAAAACCGGCCCGCAAGACCATTGGTTTGCGGCCGACCCGGTCGCCTAGGCGTCCCCAGAAGGGCTGCATGAAGATGGCCGCGAAGGACTGGGCGGCGAAGACCAGGCCCGACCAGAAAGCCAGGGAACGCCGGACGACCAGTTCGCCCAGGAAATCAGGCAAAAGCGGAATGACCTCGTTCCAGCTGCCTGCGGCGAGAAAGATGG
>JAAYXC010000462.1 GCA_012516115.1 Bacillota bacterium
GGCCAAGACCAGTTTTTGGTTTTAACAAGCAAGTCCGGTCAGGTCGGCGGGCAGTTTTTCGGAACCGGGGTTATTCTCGGGATAATCGAGGAAAGCCCGGAAATCGTTGATGATTTCATTCTGTTGCCTGATATGGGAGATGTCGTCGAAAAGGCCCCCCAGGGCCCCGGAGAAGGTTCTGATCGCGGCGGCGTACATCGTGAAATCGCCGATGCCCATGCCGCCTTCGATGACCCGCCAACAGAGCCAGGTATAAAGCATGGCCTCTTCCACCAGGTCCGTGAGGGCGAAGAGATTTTTCGCCTTCAGCCATATGGCTTGAATCTTCATCGAACCCTCGAAACATTCCTTTTGTTCCCGCACGTATCTTGCGGCGATGAAATCCTTCATGCCGAAGAGCCTGATCTCCTTGGCGTAGGAGAAGTCGGCCATGACGCCTTTGATATAATCGAGCTTGCGGCGTACTTTGGCCAAGGCGTCGTTGATCTTTTTGTCGAATTCCGCGTGCGCGAGGAAACGAGGAAATTGATCAGGATGAGGAGGGAGATGAAAAGAAGCATCAGCGGATGGAGGGCGGTGATCACCGCGCCGCATCCGATAAGCACGATCGACCGGTCGGAAATGGAACGAAGGCGATATGCATGACGCCTTCCACGCCGTCCTGGTTATTCTGACAGGCCCTGTCGCCCCTTTTCGATAAATCGAGCACATCGGGATCCTCGAGACTCTGAAAGTCGGTGGTCATGAACTTCCTGCCTGAACGGGCGAGGAGGTGGAGACGAACCATGATGAACCGGTTAAAGATGGAGTTTCGCTGAAGTCTTGCTTATGCTATCCGAGACGAAGGCCACGAAGCCCGAGATGATTACGATGATGATAACCGATCTTATGCTGCCGCCGCCCCTCAGTTCGTCGATGATGCATTTCGGCGCAAATACCGGGACGAATTGCCCCAAAGCCGAAAAAAGCGCATTAACGGTCACAAGGCCGAGCAGGTGTCGGTCGTATTCTTTTATGCTTTTCAGGATGAATAGCGTATTGTTCCAGGTGCTTTTTCCCTGTTCATTCTTTTTCTTTTTCATCGGGTTTCCCTTCTTGTCGGCTATGCAAGGGTTTGATTTTCAAAACTTACCTCTATATTCTAATTCTATATCGGATTACATCTTTCCCGCCAAACCCGGGCAAAAGCATAAAACAGTATGGTTATAACTCCATAAATCATGAGCAAATGTGGTGTATCATCCGTAAAACCGATGAAATCCAAGACGGGGGTTCCTTGGGCGGGACCAATGTACCAGAGAATCGTATAAATAACTTCAAAAAGCGTATGGTTACGGCTCAAGCTGCCTAAAAAAATCGCTAAAGAAGAGACGAAGGATGAACCGACCATATAGCTAAGGACCATCCGGTATTCGCCGACCAGTGTGGCCCGTAAAATCAATCCTGAAGCGGGGAACAGAAGGATGGCCGCACCGACGAGAAAGGAGGCGTTAAGAATCCGTCGGAGCGCATAAGGCGCGGAGAAAACGAGTTCCGAAATACCCCTATGGCGCCACTGGATCCCTATTCTGGAGAGAATATGCACGGGAGAAAAAACGGCCAAAGCGGCGAGGAAACGGCCGGCCGCTCCGGATGGGATCGTCGCACCCGTAACTGCCAATACCAGGGCGAAGAGAATCCACCATCTATGGCCTTTGACGGCTACGGTTATTTCGGATAGTAGCATGACCAAGAGATTACAGCGATCGTGATGCACCTTAATAGGATTTAATCGTTGCGGTATTTTTATGGCCGAACGGGTATTGCATTGCGGCGTGTCCTCATCCGGGGAGCGTTTTACCTTGTAAGGATGGGCGAAACGGTCGAAAAACAAACTGGCCAGAACCACCACCAATACGGCCAGACCGGCAACGGCCAAGCGGGCCAATAATCCCGGCCATGACCAGCGAATACCCGACCATAGGAAGACTCCTTTATGCCCGATTGTGCCTATAAGGGTATATCCGCCACGATAATCCGGATAAGTGCGGCGACAGGCTTCTATTATTTGTGGTAATACGATTTTGGCGCCGAATAGATCCAGCCAGGTGTTCTTCAACGTAGCCATGGAAAGAAGCATCCAGATAAAGAAATAGACTACATTACCCAATCCACCCCGCAGCGGTCGAAGGCTCTCGAAAAATACGGCGCAGGCCGAGGAAAAGGCCAAAGCCGGTAGGGTGATAAGGATAAACGGGTACAGGTAATCGCTTACTTTGATAAGTAGATCCTCGCCTTTGATTAGTTGCATGATACACGAACAGACCGAAACGATCAGGCCAATAAGCGATAACATTAAAACGCCATAGAAAAATTTACTGAACAAGTAGGTTATATTGGATAGCGGTGAAGCACCGATTATAGCACCAAGGCCGGAGCGTTCGTCCCTGGCAATACTTTCTTTGACAAAAAAGAATCCGAACAAAGAAAGAATAAATCCGGTCAAAAAAGCGGCCGAGGCACCTAACCAAGCGGAATTATAAACACCGCGATAGCCGCCGAAATCCATCGTTCCGAAACGGCCGCCGAAAGGAGGGACGAACGAAAGCCCGAAAAATATACCCCCGAAAAGACAGAGACTCAACCCCTTGCCTCTTAATAGTTCATGGAATTCAGCCATAACCATAACATATTGCTTGTTGATCATCCGTATCAATTTCATTGTTTAACCCATTCTTTTATGTAATATAGATAAGCATCAAGGCAACGTGGCGCCACCGGCCGGGCGTTCGGGACCGGCGGTTCCCCGGCCGCCACAACACGCACGAAGAAAGCATCGCCTTTGTTAATCGCTCCCGTGACGAGATGCCTCTGTTTTAAGGAAGCCAGATTCTCACGCTTTTCAGCCCATTCCCAGACTTTGCCTTCGACCGCGGAGACAAATGCTTCAGCCGGTGTATCAATCACCAACATACCCTGGTTCAAGACGACGATCCGCTCCGCCATGGTCTCCACGTCGGCCACTAGGTGGGTGGAGACGAGAACGATACGGTCCGCCGACATCTGCGCAAGAAAATTACGGATATCGGCGCATTCTTCCGGATCGAGGCCGGCGGTCGGTTCATCAAGAAGCAAAAGAGCTGGGTCATTAAGCAATGCTTGGGCCAAACCCACCCGTTGTCTCATCCCTTTTGAATAGGCGCCGAGCGGTTTCCGGCCGTATGACCTCAAGTTAAACAAGTCCATGACTTCCTCCACCCGGCCCCGGGCTTGACGGAGGGTCAACCCCTTGAGGATCGCCATATAGGTCAAAAATTCACGGGCATTTAAATGAACAAAGGCGCCGAATTCCTGCGGCAGATATCCCAGGATCTTGCGGATTTCGTGGGGATGTTTAACCGCATCTATCCCGTTATAGTAATATGTTCCCTTATCCGGCCTGATCAAGGTGGCCAATATCCTTAATAATGTGGTTTTTCCAGCGCCGTTCGGCCCCAGAAGGACTGTTAGTCCATGGCTCAAAGATAAAGATAGATTCGTTATTCCGTTATTGTTAGGATAGGTTTTGGAAAGATCCTTTAAGATGAGGCCCATAATCGTCGGTCCCCCGGCAAGGAGCGGCTTTTATTTCGGCCGAAACCAGCTCGTCACCAATCGATCAAAATTATTCTAAATGAAGTACCTAATTCCTGCAAAGGAAGAAGTCAATTCATCGATCATGCGCCTGTAAGGCCGGGAAGGGATCACCGTGGGGCTATGGAATTATTCTTTTAAATAGTCCTTTAAATCCGTAGACCCAAGATGCCGAAGACCTTATGGAGTATGAGAATCGA
>JAAYXC010000006.1 GCA_012516115.1 Bacillota bacterium
ATTTGGTTAGGCAGTGTTGCTTTTTTATCTGGTTATCCCAAGGCAAGATAACATGCAACCTCGTAATCTTCTGGAATATCTAAAACTGCTTTAATATGTTTTGATTCCTCAGCAAATGGAATTCTTGTTACCCCGAATATGCCTTTAAACTCGATTAATCTCCTCTTGTCCCCAAGCAAAGAGAGCATGGCTCTGCGGATGCTCTCCATGGCTCGTTTGGGGAATTCCACGAGGCCGAACTGTCGAGCAAGCCCAGCCATATGGTCTATGCGGCCGGTGTTGAACAGTTCCTCTGGCGGATCGAACCATATCTTACACGTGAAACCAGCGTCCGCTATGCGCGAGAGTCGGTCGGCCATCGGTCCATGGCAGCCGTACCACGAAAACATGAGTGGATAGGGCGCCGGGGATGATCCTCATGCCTTCCCCGCCAACCGCAGCTTGAGGAAGATCCATGGCGCGCCGAGACCCGCCCAGAGGCCGAGGAGCATGTAGCGGAGGAAGCGGAACGGCAGGTAAAGGGAGGAGCCAACGCCTGGGAAGACCGCCGAGAGGCCGAAATAAAGACCGATCAGGACCGCGATCCCCAGAAGATAGCGGGCGATCCGCTGCGCCCAGGGGCCTCCGGCGTTAAACGACCGTCGATGCGCGATGGGTACCGCGCCCAGGCCCAGGCCGGTCATGGCACCGATTCCCGCGACCGCCTCCTTGGACGGATGGAGCAGGACCAACAGGAGCGGGAGGGCGAGCAAAAAGAGAAGCCGCGGGAGCGATCCCATCCGGGCCAGCCGTTCATCCAACGCCGGCGTGACGGCGAAAAAGAGGACCAGGAGCATCACGCCGATCCCAAAGCCCACCACGACATCGGTGGGGAAATGCACGCCGAGATAGATGCGGGAGAAACCCACGAGCAGGATCAGAAGGCCGGCGGCCACCCGGACCCACGTCTTGCCGGACCAGACCGCCAGCGTCCCCCAGAGGACCATGGTGTTCTGCGCATGCCCGCTAGGCAGCCCATACCCGCCCTGTTCAACCAGGGCCAGCTCAGGCCGGTAATGTGCGGGCCGCGGCAGCCGGAAGAGGTCCTTCGCCGCGACGTTGGTGTACTGGGAGAGAAAGAGGTAGTATCCGAGCCATATCCCCATGGTGAAGTCGATGCACCAGAGGAAGAAAGGCAAAAAAAGCACGAAGAACGGCTCGCCACCGAGGAAGGAGACGCCGCGGAAGAAGGCGTCCAGGGCCGGACCGCCCATCCTTTGCACCGCGGCGATAAAATCCAGTCCCCATCGGATAACGGGAGACATCCCGGCACCTCCAAAGCATCCGCCGGTTCGAAACCCTACGGCGATCATATGATGATCCGCTTGGCTTTAGTCTTTAGGGTTTCCTCCTCGAGCGTCGATTCGCCGCCGGGCATCCCGCCGCCGCAAAGGCCCCAACACGGTTCGTCTATTGCCCCGGGCGCAGATTTCTTTCCGGTGGATATCGCCCTCGTCCGTCACGGACGATGGCCAAGAAGCGCTTCCAGTTCCTCCGGAAGCGCCCTGAAATCGTGAATGGTCCGGTACATCTTCCCGCTTCGCCTCTCATGCGGCGCCCGTTCGTTGAACCAGACGGCCGGTATCCCCGCGCGATTCGCGCCGAGCACATCCATCTCGAAATCGTCGCCCACCATCACGACCCGTGCGGGTTCCATTCCCAGATCAGCCAGTATGTACTCGAAGAACTCGGGGGACGGCTTCTTGTGTCCGATGCGTCGGTAACAATAGACCTTTTCGATCAACTCGTGCAAACCGACTCGCGCAAGCGCCTTTCGGATATCGGCTTCATCGGATGGCTCCGCGTTCGTGGCCAGGGCCAGGATCCAGCTCGGGCGCAACGCGGCGAGGACCTCCTCGACATGCGGTATGGCTTCCACCCGGGGCCAGGTAAACATAGGCCCATCGAACTGGGGAAAGTCGCGCATTAAGGTGCCTCCCCAATAGAAAAGAAGACATCCCCCGTTTACCTTGGTTCGCTACCATTTTAGCTCTCTCCATGATGCTTATGCGTTTTAAACCTCCAAGGCTTTACGGCTTCAAGTGTTTCTCTCGCATGTATCCCCGGGTTACAAAACCGCGTTCCGATTTCCTTAGCGATATACTTCTTTGCGATGACCTACACTAACGACTAGAACGAGGAGTCGATCGTCATAGATCTCGTAGATGATCCGATAGATGCCGACACGAAGGCGCCAAGCAGGCCGTCCGGATAGTTTCTTACTACAGGGCGGGGATTGTTGGCTAGACTGCGAATGGCGGAGATGAGCATGGCTTGATCTTCACGGTTGATCTTGGCAAGCTGCTTTTGGGCGGAGCGTAAAATTTCGATTGCGTACGTCATGGACGATAATCTTCTTGTTGCTGGATTTCATGCACGGCCTGCTCGAAAGGGATGGCTTCTTGAGAGCCGGCTTTTGCTTCGTCATAAGCGCGACAATCGTCCAATTCTTCCAGGGCCTCGAGTACTTTTCTCCATTCCTCGATAGAGAGCAACACCGCTTTGCATTGTTTATTCTCGTCGATGACGTATTGGGGATGCAAAGTGATCACATCCAACCCTCCCGGCATTCGTACTTTGGAGCCATGGTAGAACAATCCGGTCATCCGAATCGTGGTCTCTTGCGTCCATTCTCCGCTTACCTTTCGATACGGGTTCTCGACTCCAGAATTTATTCTACCATATGCGCGAACTCGAGCCGCCTCCTAAACCCATGATTTCCCGCTGGCCAATCTCGCTTGCGCGATCACCTCGTGGGCCTTGAAAAAAAGCGGCGACAACGGCACCCGGCCATTCGGATCGAAAGCGGGATCGACCCTCTCGTCTAGCGTGACCCCGGCTCTCTCTGAACAACTCAAAAATGTTTGAGCACTTTCCTTCCTGGCCGTGCGGGCGGCGGGCCGTACTCGATGATGAAGATGTCGCACTCAACGGGAATCCCGGTAGAACTGAGCCAGGTGGGCGGGATCGACGGCCGCCCGCATCAGGGAGCGTTCCAGTTTGTTCTGCGGTTCAAATACCATCTGGACTCATCCCTGTATGGCTTTTGAGGCCCAAGCGACTGCTCTGTTCCTACAAGCGTTTAGCAATCATGGCCGATGGGATAATTCTCCGCTTTCCTTTCTTAACCTTCTTCTACTCAAAGAAGCCATGGTAACCTTTTGTTTGTTTTGTCTGTAACTAGCCTATAGCTGTTCGTTTTTAGCGAACACAAAAGGTCATTAAACCAAATATCATCCCCCTATATAATCCCTCACCTCGTACATCAGCTCATAATATTCCCTCAGGGTCCGGTCCGCGGAGAAGGCCGCCGCCGTCGAGGCGATACTGTTGGCCATCATGGTGCGCCAGCGCTCGGGCCGCTCGTAGTAACAGGGTATTACCTCCTCGCATAGCACCCGGTAGAGTGCCTCCAGATCCCGCTCGTCCTGGTCCGGCCCCTCGTAACCGTCTCCGAACTGCCAGCCGTTGACCCCGTGCTCGCACGCCTCCGGCCACCAACCGTCGAGGACGCTCAGGTTGAGCACCCCGTTCACGGCGGCCTTCATGCCCGAAGTACCACAGGCCTCCATAGGCCGGCGCGGGTTATTGAGCCAGACGTCGCAGCCCCTGGTCAAGAGGCGTCCGATCTCCATGTCGTAGTCCGGCAAAAAGACGACCGATGTCGGATGACGGCGCGCCACGGCCGTGAATCCGGCCACGATATCCGTGCCGGCGTCGTCCAGCGGGTGCCCCTTGCCGGCCAGGACCAGCTGGAGGCGGCCCGAGGAGAGCAAGGGTTCGATGATCTCGGGGCGACGGAAGATGAGCCCCCCGCGCTTGTAAGAGGCGGCCCGGCGGGCGAACCCGATCAGCAATACGTTCTCTTGCAGCCGCACACCGGTACGGCCGGCAATGAACTCGATGAGCTCGCCCTTGCAGAGTTGGTGGGCCCGCCATAGTTCGTCGGGGTCTTTGGCCCGCGCCGCGCGCGCCACGCGCTCATCCTGCCAGGTGCCGAGGTGGACTCCGTTGGTGATGGCGATGATGGGTGCGGCGCCGGTTACCTCCGCCCACATGGACCCGGCGGTCCGGGCATGCAGACGGGAGACCGCGTTGGCCATCCTGGCCAGCCGCAGGCCGGCCACGGTCATGTTGAACGGATCGCCCCCGAGTCGGAGCATCTGGCCGTAGGTGAGTCCGAGATCGGCGCCCATGTAGCGCAATAGGTCGTGGCCGTGCTCTTCGTTCCCTTCCTTGACCGGAGTGTGGGTGGTGAAGACGATTCGCTCGCGCGTCCGGCGCCAGGCATCGGCGAAGGACAACCCCAGGCCTTGCATATACTCCCTGATCAGCTCCAACCCGGCAAAGACCGCATGCCCCTCGTTGAAGTGGTAGACGTCCGGATCGATCCCCAGGGCGCGCAGGGCCCTGACGCCGCCGATCCCCAGGACCATCTCCTGCGCCACCCGCTCCTCCTCGAACCAGCCGTAGAGCTGGCCGGTAATCCAGCGGTCCGCCGGCTCGTTCTCCGGCAGATCGGTATCGAGGAGGTAGCGGGGGGCGTTCCCGAACCGGTCGACCAACCAGACCCGGCAGGCGACCTGGCGGCCCCGGATCACCACCTTGACCTTGACTCCGGTGTCCTTCAGGAAATCGTAACGGTAGGTAGGGTAGGCAGGAAAGGGGATGCCCCGTTCATCGAGCATCTGGCGATAATAACCCTGGCGCCAGAGGAGCCCGATCCCCACCATGGGCAGGCCCAGATCCCGCGCTGACTTGAGCAGATCCCCCGCGAGGATGCCCAGGCCTCCGCAGTAAATCCGAAAGGATGACGCCAAACCGTATTCCATGCAGAAATAGGCAACGAGCTTCGTGCGTCTTCCGGCCGGCAAAGCCTCGTTAATCTCCCCAGTCTTGGTCCTCATTTTAATTACCATCCTCCTTCAACATACCTGGATCTCCCCATAAGCCTGGGGAGAGGGCGCATCCGGGCGCCGTGCGCATGAAGCGATTCATTCCGCCTCGAGAATCACCGTTTCGCAGGGTTTGACGATCAGGCTCCTACCCGTTTTCCTTCCGGAGACCAGATCGCGCAGGCCGGGCCGGACCTCGACCCTGACCTCCCGCCGACCGGGGTTATGCATTACGGTCAGCTTAGTGCGGCCGTCGGCCCCGAGGCACTCGTAAGCTAGAAGCCCCGGTAGATCGAGGGGTCGGTAGCGCCCGGTGAAGAGAATGGGATGCGACTTTCTGATGGCGATCATGCGTTTGTAATGATTGAGGATGCTCTCCGGATCGGAGGCCTGCTCCTCCACGGAGACGCCGTCGTTCGGCTGGACGAAACGCACCGGCGTCCCGGTCCAGCGGGCCATCACCGTCATGCCCGGTCCCCGCCCGGCCGCGTACCAGTCCATGGGCTCTCTGAGGTTCTCGTCGGGTTTGGCTCCCTCCTGGCCGATCTCCTCGCCGTAGTACAGGAAGGGGATGCCGGGTAGCGTCAGCAAGAGTGAACAGGCCAGTTTGATCCTCTCGGGGATCCCGGCGAGCCTGGTGGCGGTGCGCGTAGTATCATGGTTAGAGAGAAAGATCGCGTCGATGAAATCCTGATTATGCTTTCGGTAGAGATCGTGCACTCCCAGGAGATCGCGGAGGAGATCCGTCCCGCCACCCCCGGCCGTGCGCAGGATCCATTCCGCCAGACCGAAATTGAAGGACGAGTCGAGGATGGCAAAGTAGGGCGCCACGACGCTCGCGTTAGTGGTCATGTTCTCGGCGACGAGGAAGGCCTCGGGGTTGATCGACTTGACGTAGTCGTTGAACTCGCGCCACCAGGCATGCGTGACCTCGGGATCCCCGTGGTCGATATGCATGGCCGCATCCAGGCGGAAGCCATCTACCCCGTCGGAAGGGTCACCATCCCCGTCCGGGTCGAGCCAGAAGCGGGCCACCTGTTTGATCTCCTCGCGGACGGCGGGATGTCTGAGATTGAGGTCCGGCATGCCTTCCCAGAAGATGGCCATGAACCAGTTATCACCGCTCCGGTACCAGATCTTCTGGCCCCATGGCCCCCGCGAGGCGCGATCCTCGTACCGGTCGGCCCAGACGTAGTAGTGGCGGTATTTGAGATCTCCGCGCCGGGAGGCCACAAACCAGGGATGGTTCGCGGAGGTATGGTTGACCGGCAGGTCCAGGATGACGCGCAGGCCCAGGCGGTGCGCCTCGGCCAGGAAGGCACGGAAGTCCGCCATGGTCCCGTAGTCCGGTTCGACGGCCCGATAGTCCTCGACGTCGTACCCGTGATAGCTGGGTGACGGCATGATGGGCATGAGCCAGAGGGCGTCGACACCGAGATCCTTGAGGTAGGGGAGCCTGGCCCGCACGCCCCGCAGATCGCCGCTCCCATCCCCATCGCCGTCCGCGAAGCTCCGCACGAAAACCTCGTAGAAGACGGCGGTCCTGGCCCATTCGGCGTTCTTCCGCCGCCGGTTATCCCGTTTGACGAAAGACAGGATCTCGCTTTCCGCCCGTTCGCCGCCGTATTCGGCTTCGATGCGATAGTAGTACGTCCGGCCGGGTACGAGACCGTGCACCTTCAACCCCTTGTTCCGGTAGTCCACCGCCGTCTGGGCCGGCCTCAGCTCGGCCGGGCTTTCCCCGAGCATGACGGTAACCTTGGCGCCAAGAGCGGTGCGAAAGAGGAACTTGACCGTCTCCGCGGCGAGGTCGATGTACTCGGCCGCGCGGACCACCTCCGGCACCTCGTGGGCGCAAAACGTCAGGCCTCCGGTTACCGGCACCAGCAGAACGAAAAACCAAAAGATGGTAGTATATACCCCCGTTCGGCGACCACGCGAAATCATCGGTCTCATTCCGGTCCCTTCGCCAAGGATTCCTCGCTGGCCGGCAGCCCGCCGATCCATACTGCGGCTCCCAAAGGGGGGAGGATGACCTTGCCGCTCTCCGGATCTCTAAGACCGCAGCTTTCCCTCGACGGGGTTTGAAACGCCAATATACCCGGTCGGGCCACAACTCCGCCCAAGCCCCGTTCCTCCGCCGCCTTCCGGAAGGTCGTTTGATCCAGCACGACGGGCCGGTCACCCGTGTTTAGGCAGACGAGGGCGTATTCGGAACCATCCACCCGGGCGAAGGCGTAGAGGCCGGTCTCCTCTTCGACCACCAGATCCACCTGCCGTCCGTGGGCGAAGACCCGGTGTTCCCGGCGTAGACGGATCAGGCGTTTATAGTGGGTGAGGAGCTCCTGGTCCCATTCTTCTGGATCCCAAGGCATACAGCGGCGGCAATCCGGGTCTTCCCCTCCCGTTAGGCCGATCTCCGTACCGTAGAAAATGTAGGGTGCGCCGATGGTTGTAAACTGAAAAACCGTGGCCAGCTTCAGGCGGGCCTTCTCGCCCCCGCAGGCCGTTAAGAAGCGCATGCAATCGTGGGAATCAAGAATGTTCCAACAGGCGGCGGCCACGCTTTCGCGATACCACATCCGCTGCCGGTTCAAGGCTTCGACGAACGTCCGCACGTCCATGGTGCGGCGGCCGAAGAACTCCTCACAGAGGTGCTGCCAGGGATAGTTCATCACCGCGTCCATCTGGTCGCCCTGGAGGAAGGCCGAGGCCTCGTGCCAAGCTTCGCCGATGATGAGGGCCTCGGGATTGACGGCGCGGATCCGCCGCCTGAATTCGCGCCAGAACTCGGGGTGGACCTCGTTCCCCACATCCAGGCGCCAGCCGTCGATCCCGAGCTCCCTGGTCCAGAGCTCGGCCGCGCCGATCAGGTACTCGCGGACCGCCGGATGGTCCGTCCGCAGCTTGGGCATGGACCAGACCCCGGTGGCGAAGGTCTCGTAGTTGCAGTCCGGCCCGGTCCGGATGTGTTCGCCCTGAATGAAGAACCAATCGAAATATGGCGAACGGCGGCCGCGGCGGACGGCGTCCTGGAAGGGAGCGAAGTTATAACCACAGTGATTAAAGACTGCATCCAACACCACGCGGATTCCCTTGGCATGGCAGGCTTCCACCAGCGCGCGGGCGGTGCGCTTGTCGCCGAAGGCCGGATCGATCTCCAGGTAGTCTTCGGTGTCGTACTTGTGATTGCTGGGCGCGCGGAAGATCGGCGTCAGATACAGACAATTAATCCCGAGCTCTCCCAGGTAGTCAAGGTGATCGATGATGCCCTGGAGATCTCCGCCGAAGAACGATCGGCTCGTCGGCCGTTCGCCCCAGGGACGGGTGCCGGGGGGATCGTTTTTGGGATCGCCGTTGGCGAATCGGTCGGGGAAGATCTGATAGACCACGGCTTCCCGGGCCCAGGCGGGCGGTTCGTCGGCCTCCGACCACCAAAGATATGGATATTCGAAACACGAACGCCAGAGTGGCTTTGGCGGCCTGCAAAGACTGAAACCGGTCTCGCTATACCAAAGCTTGTCTTGGCCGTCGTCGAGAAGGAAGCAGTAACCGAACCGCCGCGCCTCGAGTTCCAGTTCTCCTACCCAGTACTGGTAGAGATCGTCTTCAACAGCCGGATATAGTTTCATCCGCCTGTCCAATTGCGCATCATCGGCGCCGGGCGGCCCGTACCGATCGCCATAATTGACGATCACGCTTTTTATGTCTCCGCGTGCGCACCGTAGAACCACTTTTAACCGGTTTTGGCCGCAGGGATAAGCTTTGAGCTGAATAGCGTGTCTGTTCACCAAACCGACCTCCAGTCTATAGGACCACCTTTACCTTATCAGTCAGCCTTGGCCTGGGTGTTCAGCCCTTGACCGCGCCGCGGGTCAGACCGGAAACGAGCTGTTTTTGCAGGATCCAGAACAGAATCATGACCGGGATTGCGCCCAGCAGGGCGGCAGCGGCAAAAACCCCCCATCGTTTGGCGTACTGGTCGGAGATGAACATCTGCAACCCTACGGCCATGGTAAGCTTGTTGCTGCTGGCCAGAAGCACCCGGGCCAAGACGAACTCGGAGTAGGTGGACATGAATTGCAGGAAGAAGATGACGATCAGGATTGGCCTTGCCAGAGGTACCACGATGTACCAGAGCATCTGAAACGGCGTCGCGCCGTCGATCATGGCCGATTCCTCGATGGAATGCGGGATGGTGTCGAAATACCCTTTGGCCAGCCAGACGTTGGCGCCCATGGCGCCTCCAAGATAAACCAATATTAAGCCCATGTGGGTATCCAGGCCCATGCCGGGGATATATTGGCCGATCGAGAGAATGATTAGATAAATGGCTACCATGGCCAGCATCTGGGGGAACATCTGAATAAGCAGGATGGCGAAGAGCCCGGAACGCCGGCCCTTGAACCGTAAACGGGAGAAGGCGTAACCGGCCAGTGAGGTAATGCTTACCACCAGCGTAGCGGTAACCAGACCGATTTTAAAAGTATTAAAATACCAGATCAGAAATGGATGCTGTTTACTGTCCAGAAGACGCCGGAAATTGATGAATGAGGCATCCTTGGGAATCAAGCGCGCGCTGGCCAGGGAATTGGTGGGATCTAAAGCGGCCGAAACGATCCAGATCACGGGAAAGAGGGCAAAGGCGATGGTCATCCAGATGATGGCGTGTTTCCAAAGCTGGTTTAAAATGGAACGTTTCCGCAACCAGCGGAAGCATCGCCGGAAAATCGCGGCAGTGGCTTCAAGCATTCTCGCGGACCTCCTCCAGGGCGCCGGTGAACTTGAAGTTTATCCAACTCAAGGCGCCGACGATCAGGAAGATTAGCAGCGAGACCGCGGAGGCAAGACCGTAGTTTCCGCCGTTGCCGCTCTCAAAGGCCATCCGATAAGTATAGCTGATGAGAATATCCGTGGCTCCGGTGGGTGTCAGCGCATTAGGGATGGCGGGCCGCCCCCTGGTTACCAGGTAGATAACGGTAAAGTTGTTGAAATTAAAGGCGAACGAAGCGATAAGCAACGGCGCCAAGGCCACGAGGATCAGTGGCAGAGTGATGCGGCTGAACTGTTGCCAACCCGAGGCGCCATCCACCATGGCCGCTTCGTATAGCTCACCGGGTATGCTCTGTAGGGCCCCAAGGGAAACCAACATAGCGTAGGGGAAACCCAGCCAGAGATTGACGATCAAGAGCGCTACCTTGGCCCAGAACGGATCCTGCAACCAGGGGATGCCTCGACCGAGGATAGGCTGGAGCATCCTATTGATTACGCCGATCTCGGTATTAAAAAGCCCTCGCCAGATCAAGGCCGAGATAAACGCCGGCATAGCATAGGGAATAATAAGCAGCACCCGATAAAGTCCCTTCAGGTTTAGACGACGGTCGTTTAGGAGCACGGCAAGGAACATCCCCAGGGTGAAAGTCTCCACTACGCTTAGAAACGCCCAGATTACAGTCCAGGAGAAGACGCGAAAGAAAGGCGCGGATATACGCCTATCCGTCAGCAGATCCTTAAAGTTCCGCCAGCCCACGGTGGTTTTATAGCCGATGTCCAGACTGACGCCCTTGGCAGAGGTGAAATTGCCGTTTACGGCCCGGTAGACCGTGCCGTCCTGGAAATCGATCAAGGCCCGCCGCGCCTTGTCCGCACGGAACTGGGGCACGTAGGTGGCGAACTCTTCCAGGCTCCGCATCTTCAGCACATTCCCGCGGTAAGCGTAACTTAGGTTCTGTAGCGTGCTGAGGTAAGTGAAGACGTTCAATCCAGTAATCGCTTGGTAAGGGCCGAGTTTTTCGTAAGTGCCGTCATTGTTGACATCTGCCGGTTTGAGGGGCGATTCGGCGAGCGGCACCGCCTTGTCGCCGATGCCCACCAGTTGCTGTCCGTCGCTACCGGTGAGGAGCACGGCGAAATGCCCCGACTCGTCCCGGAAGAATTGTGGTTTGTAGGCCGGAAGATCTTCTTTTAAAATATACCTGCTCGTATACTGACTCATGGCCTGTTCCAAGGTGAGGATATGCCCGGTGCCGAAATTGGTGAATGAAACGGCAACCGTATAACCGATGGGGTAGACGACCATCAAGGCCATGAAAAAAAGCCCCGGTAGAAGAAAGCGTAACGGGTAGGCCCGCGGGGAGAGAAAGACGTAATCGATACAGGCCACTCCGAGGAAGAGCCCGCCCAGGAGCACGTATTGCCTATCATCGAGCAGCACCGGCAAAGCCCAGAGCGCCAGGGCGTTAAGTATCCCCAATAGAATGATCTTCACCACCGTGCCCACCGGCCCGC
This sequence comes from Bacillota bacterium, assembly GCA_012516115.1. Lineage (GTDB taxonomy): Bacteria > Bacillota > UBA4882 > JAAYXC01 > JAAYXC01 > JAAYXC01. The sequence continues at coordinate 11,223 of JAAYXC010000006.1, forward strand.
CGGCCGGTGGCGAGCTCGGCCGCTTCCTCGAAAACACTATCATTCATTTTTCACCTCCAATCTAGAACAATTCCAGAAAGGCGCCGGCCAATGCCGGCGCCTTCATTAGATTTTGAAAAACGGGGACCTATTTGTTCTTCTTGATGGTCGCGATGATCTGGGCCACCGCCTCGTCGAGGGCTTGCTGAGGCGTTTGCTTGCCACTCCAGATCAGCTCGAGCGCATTGCTCCAGGCCGTCCAAACCGAGGCCATCTCCGGAATGGCAGGCATCGGGATGCCCTCCTCGGCGCTCGCGAATACGCCGGCGATATCGGGATCCTTTATCGCCGTGGCCACCGGCAGGTAGGCGGAAGGACGTGGGTCCTTGGCGAATAAGGCCTGCATGGTCTCCTTGGTGGCCACGAACTCGTTCAGGAAGGCTTTGGCCAGAATCTTGTTCTTGCTAAAGGAGCTGATCATAAAACCTTGCACGCCCACGAACGGTTTGGGTTGTTTACCGTCGATGGTCGGGATCTTGGTGAAACCGTAATTAACCTTGGCCGCGCGGACCTCGCCGAAAGCCCACGGCCCGGTGACCATCATGCCGAGTTTGCCTTCTTTAAAAAGCGCCATCATGGTTGGATAGTCGACGCCGGTCGGCATGATGCCCTTTTTGATCAGGTCGAGCAACAGCGATACGCCGCGCACGGCTCCCTTGTTGTTGAGGCCGACGTCCAGCGGGTTCAGGGTGCCATCGGTGTTGGTGCCGAAGACGTATCCGCCGGTGGCGCTCATGAAGTGGAAGGTGTGGTACGGATCGGGCTGCGGGATGGCAAAGCCGTATCTCTTCTTAGTCTTATCGCTGATTTGGGCGCCGATCTTAACTAGGTCGTTCCAGGTCTTGGGGGGGTGGGGAACAAGGTCCTTGTTGTAGATAAGCCCAACGGCCTCAATGGCATATTGTACAGCATATAAGGTTTTACCCCAGGTAAAAGCCTTTATGGCTACCGGGGAGAAATCCTTCTGTTTGCCCTGCAGGTCGATGGG
>JAAYXC010000367.1 GCA_012516115.1 Bacillota bacterium
CTTTTAAACGCCGCCATGGACTTCTTCGGCACCCTTTTTCCCCTGATCGTACTCGGCTTCGGCGGCTACCGGGTCGTTACCGGTCGGTTGAGCCTCGGTGGTGCCTTGGCCTTTACCGGTTATACCCAATATATTTATTGGCCGCTCCGGCAGACGGGGTGGCTGGCGGATCTCATCAGCCGGGCCATGGCCGGGGCAGAGCGCATCTTCGCTTTATTGGATGCGCCCGAACAATCCCTCGGGGGCTTGGGAGAAGGCGACCGGGTCCGTGGCCGGATCGAGTTCCGGGGGGTTTCTTTCTTTTACGAAGACGGTACGCCTTCCCTGCGGGATTTTAATCTTACCATCGCCCCCGGGGAACGGGTGGCCATCCTCGGGGCCACCGGGTCCGGTAAGACGACCATCATCAATCTCCTCGCCCGGTTTTACGAACCCACCACGGGCGAGATCTTACTTGACGGACGCGACCTGCGGGCCTGGCCCTTGGCAGAGCTGCGGCGGCAGATCGGAATCGTCTTCCAGGATAATTTTCTTTTCTCGCTTCCCCTCAAAGAGAACATCGCCCTGGGCCGGCCAGGGGCCACACGGGAGGAGATCGCCCGCGCGGTCGAAATTGCCCAGCTTGAGCAGACCATCGCCGCGCTTCCGGCCGGTTACGAGACGCAGGTCGGCGAACGGGGGATTGGGCTTTCCGGGGGAGAGCGCCAACGGGTGGCCTTGGCGCGGGCGCTCGTCGTTGACCCTCCCGTCCTGGTCCTCGACGACGCCACGGCCAGCCTGGACGCGGAGACGGAAGAGGCCATGCAGCAAGCCCTGGCCGAGGCGGCGGTGGGAAAGACGGTCATCATCGTTACCCAGCGGGTGGCGACGGCCATCCATGCCGACCGGATCGTGGTCCTGAAAGGAGGTCGCCTCGTGGAGGAAGGAAGTCACGCCGAACTTCTAGCCGCCGGGGGGTTTTACGCCACCCTGTATCGCCAACAGATGTCGTTATTATGTGTTGATGAAACGGAGGGGGAAGGCCTTGTCGCGCCCCGATAAGCAGGGAACCCTGGAAGACCTCTTCTTTTTCCGCCCTTACCTCGCCCCCCATACCGGGCGGCTCGTTCTCTCCGCCCTGCTCATGCTGTTCGGCGCGGGGGCAGCTATATATTTTCCTTACGCCACGAAGATCGCCATCGATCGGTATATTCTCCCGCAACAAACGGCCGGTCTGGTCTCTTTTCTTCTCGCCACCGGAGGGATTATGCTCCTTTCCGCTTTGGCTACGGCCGGGCGGTTGCGCCTCATGGCCTATATGGGCCAAGACGTCATCCGCCGGATCCGGCGGGACCTTTTTGCGCATCTGCAGCGTTTACCGGTGGCCTACTTCGACAAGATGCCGGTGGGGAAACTGGTCACCAGGCTTACGGGGGACGTCGATGCCCTGGCGGAACTCTTCGGCGGGACCATCCTCCAGATCTTCGGCGATATCCTGATCCTCGTCGGTTTTCTCGTGGTGATGGTGGTGGTGGATTGGCGGCTGGCCCTGGTCCCCTTGACCTGGCTGCCGCCGCTGGTCTTCGTGTTTACCTTTTTGGAAAAAAAGATCCATAAGGCCGAGGACCGGGTGAGGGAAGAAGCCTCCACGGTCAATGCCGTCCTCCAGGAGAACGTGGCCGGAGTCCGGATCGTCCAGGCCTTCTGGGCGCAAGAGAAATTCCAAGAACGGTTTGAAGTGGTCAACCGACGCCTTCTTGCCGCCGGTTTACGGGCCATCAAGGTCTTCGGTTTTTTCTGGCCCATCGTCGACTTTACCTGGGTCGCCGGGGCCGGACTGCTTCTTTTCTGCGGCGGGATCTGGGTCCTCCGGGGGACGCTTACCATCGGCACCCTCATGGCCTTTCTGGGTTATGCCAACCAGTTCTTCGGCCCGTTACACGGTCTTTCCCAGGCTTCGCGGGTCATCCAGCGGGCTTTGGCCGGCGCGGTCCGGATCCGCCAGATCATGAGCATTCTACCCGAGTCATCGGTGGATCTCCCTCCCATGCCGGCCATCCGCGGCCGGGTGGAGATGGTGAACCTGAACTTCGCCTACGAAGATCGGCCGGTGCTCTGCGATATCGACCTCCGTGTCGCGCCGGGGGAGATGGTGGCCGTGGTGGGCCGGACCGGCGCGGGCAAGACTTCCCTGATCAACCTGCTCTGCCGGTTCTATCGGCCATGCTCCGGGCAGATCCTCGTGGATGGGGAGGACATTTCCCGTTATGACGTGGATAGTTACCGGCGGCAGCTGGCGCTGGTCCTTCAGGAACCCTTTCTCTTCTCGGGGACCATCCGGGAGAACCTGCGCTACGGCAGGATCGACGCCACCGATGAAGAGATGGAGGCGGCCCTGGCCGCCGTAGGCCTCAAAGAGAGCCTCGCCGCCCAGGGGCTGGATCTCGATTCCGTCCTCCAGGAGCGGGGGAGCAACCTCTCCTTCGGGCAGCGACAGCTCCTGGCGCTCGCCCGCGCCCTGCTGGCCGACCCGCGGATCATCATCCTGGACGAGGCCACCGCGCATGTGGACACCATCACCGAACGGAAGCTCCAGGCGGCCATCGCCCGGGTACTGGCCGGTCGGACGGCTTTCGTCATCGCCCACCGCCTTTCGACCGTTCAGGGGGCCGACCGGATCCTGGTCATCGAGGACGGCCGCATCGTGGAGGCCGGACGCCATGAAGAACTCCTGGCCGCCCGGGGGCGCTATTGGGAACTCTGCCGCCGGCAAGGGCTTCTCCCATCGGGGTTTTCTTCCCTTGACCCTTCCACGGCCCGATGATATACTTTTAGCCAAGAAAAGTTCCTTATATTTAATTAAAATAAAACGCGATGAGGGGAAGACGCCCCGCGCGTCCGTCCAGAGAGAAAGGGCCGTGGCTGTAAGCCCTTTCCGGTTACGGCGAGGGATGACCACCCCCGAGCGACCCCGAGGAGGGGCTCCGGCGCCGGCCGTTATCCGGACA
>JAAYXC010000368.1 GCA_012516115.1 Bacillota bacterium
GATCTGGACTATTACACGCAGTCCATCACCGAGGTCCAGGTCCGTCTGGAGGAAACGGAGCTAGAGAAGGCCTGGCGGACGAGCCGGGCCGGGTTCGGCGATGTGACCGTAACCTTTAAACACTATCTCTTCCGCAAGATCAAGTTCGGGACCAAAGACAGCATCGGCTTCGGCAAGATCGACCTTCCGCCCCGCGAGATGGCCACCACCGCTTTCTGGGTGCTGCCGCCGGCCGCGGCCCTGCGGCGGGTGAGGGAGGCGGGCCGCGACCCCATCGAGGGACTCTTCGGCGTGGTCAACGTCCTGACCGAGGTCCTCCCCCTCTTGGTCATGGCCGATCCGACGGATGTCGGCTCCACCGTGGATCTGGCCAACTTCGGCCAAGCCGCTCTCTTTGTCTACGACAAATACCCGGGTGGCCTGGGCTTCGCCCACAAGGCATACGATCTCATCGAAGAGGTTTTTGCCGCCGCCCTCGACCTTGTCGCGAACTGCCCTTGTGCCGAAGGCTGCCCTTCGTGCGTGGGCGCTCCTCTTCCGCCCCAGGTACAGCTCGACCCGGAGATCTCCGGCCGGGGGAGGATCCCGGACAAGGAGGCCGCCCTCTGCCTCCTCCACGACCTCTTGGAGCTCGAACCCTATCGGCCTAAGCCCAAGGGAGGGGAGGCGGCTTTTCCGGCCGAGAACGACGGGCCGCCCGACCCGCCGCCTCCGCTCGGTCCCCTCCCCGAGGCGGTGGAGCGGCGGATCCGGCGCCAGTTGCAGACCATGAAGCGGGCACGTCGATGAAAGGAAATGCAAAATAAAATAATGATTTATCTCTCATAAAGACATGAAGACCATAAACAATAATTATATATTAAGTTAAATTTTTCTATATTTCTCAGTGTTCTTTGTGATCTTGGTGAGAGGAAAATATAAAACGAACTCTAGGAACGCAGGCGGATGGGGTTCGAGAAGATCCAGCCCCGTTTGGCCTTGGCATCGTGGTAGACCTCCACCCGATAGAGGCCCGGCGGCGGCGCTTCCAGGACGAGGCCCCGGCCGAAGGCCGTCCGGACCGGTTGCCCGTCCCGGAGGAGGACGGTGTATCCCGGCGAGGGAAGTTCCACCAGAAGCCACCCGATGGAGGCGGCCGGCACCACGGATCCCATGCCGAAGTCTCCGTCGCGGCCTTCAGCCCGGAAGCGGAACCCCCGGGCCGGTCGGCGCAGGTCGTTGGCCACAAAGGATGAACCCCGGCGGAGAGCGGCCAGGATGAGTCCTATGTCTTCTTCCGGCTGCCCGGAGAGGGGACGGGGGAGAAGGATATGGGTGTTGATCGCCCGGAAGAGTAACCGATAGGGCAGGATGACCAGGGGCAACCCCAAAGGCCGCCAGCCGAAGGCATGGGCGTCGGAAGAGCCTGCGGCGGCGATTAACCGGTGGCGGAGATTCAGATTGATCTCGTCCCAACGTTGCCGGATGGCAGCAGAGGGCGCGGTGATGGCCAGAATGGGAAAGAAAGGATAGACGAGCCAGCGCCAGCCGCGTAACGTCCAACGCCACTGGGAAGTGAAGTTCCAGATTTCCACTCCGTCGTAGCCTTCTACGCTCCAGTCGGGCCAAAAGAAACGGCGGTCGTCAGGATGGGCGATGATGCCCATCCCGCCTTGCGCGGCCACGGCCTCCACCATCGCCCGGGGCCCAGTAGCGTCCACGGGAGCCCGAAGGCCGAGCCCCAGGTAGTGGCCGGTCTTATCGCCCAGCTCTTCTCCTATGATAAGGAGGAGCTTCCCATGGTAACCTTCTTCATTGCGAGCGGCCAGGGTACGGTGGTCGGTCACGACGACGAAGTCGAGCCCGGCGGTCTGGGCGGCCCGCACGATCTCCTTTATCGTGCCCGTTCCGTCGCTATAACGGGAGTGGACGTGGATGTTACCAACGTATTCGTAGACTTCGGTCACGGACATCCACTCTTTCTCTTTTTTACTCTTTATCTATATATACACCAGTTACCTCCGGCCTTTTCGGCTTTCGGCGCGGGACGCCGGGGAAGATCACCACATAGACTGATTTGGCAAAGATCGCCGTTGAAAAATAAGGAGGGATTTAGGTGAAAATGGAGAATTTGGCCCGTAATCCTTTCTTATTATATTTGATCTTCCTGCTTTTGGTCCTGGGGACTTCATCTTTATGATATTTTCTTGTTTTGGTGTGGATTTCCTTTCTGCCGTATGTTCTCTTGACAAACTTCGGCGCGTCGGGTACTATCTGGTTACCTGAAAAACGGACAAGCCGGCGCGCGGGGAGGTGGTGGGCGAGAGGTTTTTCGGCTCGTCTCGCTCTTCTCGGAGCGTCTTAAGACTTCGATTTCGATAAGGAGGCACAGAAGTCAATGAAGAAGCCCATCGTCCTTTTGACCCTTTTGGTCTTTATCCTGGGCTTCACCAGCCTGGGGCTCTCGGCGGCGGAAGAGATCCTGATCGGCGGGAACTACGAGCTCTCCGGTTCGGTGGCCCTTTACGGCCAGGCCTGTCATAATTCGGCCAAACTCGCCATCGACGAGGTCAACGCCGCGGGCGGGGTCCTGGGTCGCAAGGTGAGGCTCGTCTCGGTCGACAACAAGTCCGAGGCCGAGGAAGCGGCCAAGATGGCGACGAAGCTCATCACCCAGGACAAAGTGGTCTTGGTCCTGGGTCCGGTCATCAGCACCGACTGTCTGGCGGCCGCGCCGGTCTGCCAAGAGAAAGGCGTGCCGATGATCACCCCGACCGGGACCAATCCGGCCATTACCAAGGTCGGCAATTACATCTTCCGGACTTGCTTCATCGACGACTTCCAGGGGACCGTCATGGCCAACTTCGCCCTGCGGAACCTCAAGGCCAAGACGGCGGCCATCCTCTTCGACAACCAGAGCGACTACGCCAAGGGGCTCCAGAAGTACTTTAAGGAGACCTTCATCAAGGGCGGCGGGAAGATCGTGGCCGAGGAGGCCTTTATGCCCGACGACAAGGACTTCCGCGCCATCCTCAACCGCATCCGTCTCAAGAAGCCGGACGTCATCTACGTGCCCTGCTACTATCAAGCGGCCGGGCTCATCGCCAAGCAGGCCCGGGAGATGAAGATGAACCAGCCGCTCCTTGGATCGGATGGTTGGGATCAGCCGGAAGAACTGCCGAAGATCGCCGGTAAAGCGGCCCTGAACAAAGTCTTCTTCAGCAATCATTTCTCCCCGGAGACCAAGGATCCGATGGTCGTCAAGTTCATTAAGGACTACAAAGATCGTTACGGAGTGGCCCCCGATGCCCTGGCCGCCCTCGGTTACGATGCGGCCAAGCTTGCCATCGACGCCATCGCCCGCGCCAAGAGCACCGAGCCGGCGAAGATCCGCGAAGCGCTGGCCACCACAAAGGGTTTCAAGGGTGTAACGGGATTCATCACCATAGACGAGAACCGGAATCCGACGAAGAGCGCCGTGGTTATCGAATACGTAAACGGTGTCCAGAAGTATCGGGCCACGGTTAATCCTTAAGTTCGTTCTGGCAAAGCAGGGGTGGAGAGGGGTAAATCCACCCCTGCTTTTACCGGCCCGGACCGGGCACCCGTGAAGGGGGGAAGAGTCCTTGGCCCACTTAGAAGACTTCTTCGTCCAGCTCGGACAGTATTTGATCTACGGTCTCTCCTTGGGGGCGGTTTATGCCCTGATCGCCCTCGGTTATACCATGGTCTACGGAATCATCAAGCTCATCAACTTTGCCCACGGCGACATCTATATGGTCGGCGCCTACCTCGGCTTCTTCGGGGTGACCATCTTCCGGCCGTTGGATCCCGGCGGGCGGTGGTTCTGGTTCGCCGCCCTCGTCATGGCCATGCTCGGCTGCGCCCTGGCGGGAATGCTCATCGAACGGGTGGCCTACAAGCCCTTGCGTCAGGCCCCGCGGATTACCGCCTTGATCACGGCCATCGGGGTCTCCCTCCTCTTGGAGTACGGGATGATGCTCTGGCAGTCGCCCCAGCAAAAATACTACGGCCAGCTTCCCCCGGCGCTTACCGATAACACTTATTTCCTCTTCGACGTCTTTATGGTCCAAAAGCAGCACCTCATCTTTTTCGCCGTGGCCGTCCTCCTCATGGTCGGCCTCTACCTGGTGGTCCAATATACGAAGATCGGTAAGGCCATGCGGGCCGTCTCTTACGACAAAGAGGCGGCGCTTTTGATGGGCATCGACGTGGACAAGACCATCTCTTTTACCTTTGCTTTGGGTTCGCTCCTTGCCGCCGCGGCCGGCGTCCTCTTCGGCTCGTTCTATCCGATCGAGCCCCTTATGGGCGTCATGCCCGGGCTCAAGGCCTTCGTCGCCGCCGTCCTCGGCGGGATCGGCATCATCCCCGGGGCCATGCTCGGCGGGCTCCTCATGGGGGTGGCCGAAGCGATCGTGGTGGGCTTCTTCTCGTCCACCCTCCGGGATGTAGTGGCCTTTGCCGTGTTGATCCTTATCCTGCTGATCAAACCGACCGGACTTTTGGGCGCCCCATCCGGGGAGAAGGTGTGAGAGTATGAAGAACCCCAGGCACCTCGGTGAATGGTCGCTCCGTCTGCTTTGGACCCTAGGAGGCCTCTTCCTCCTCGAAGCGGCCATCTGGCTTGGGATCCTCGACGAATACTGGACCCTTACCATGGTTTCCATCTGCATCAACGTGATCTTGGCCGTCAGCCTTAACCTCATCAACGGCTTTACCGGCCAGTTCTCGCTGGGCCATGCGGGCTTTATGGCCGTGGGCGGGTATACGGCCGCGGTCATGGGCTTGAAGATAATGCCCCCCCTTATTAAGGCGGGGGCCATCCCTACCTGGGAGAACCTCACCGTTCGTCTGGGCTTTTTGCCCCCCATGTCTTTCCCTTTGGCCAAGGCCCTCTTTCCCGGCGGGGTGGTGCTTATCTGTTCGACGCTTTTGGGCGGATTTCTGGCCGCCTTGATGGGCTTTCTGATCGGCCTGCCCACCCTCCGGTTGCGGGGAGACTATTTGGCCATCGCCACCCTGGGCTTCGGAGAGATCATCAGGCTCTCCATCCTCAACGTAGAGTACCTCGGCGGGGCCACGGGCCTACCCAACATCCCTCAGTACACCACCGTGGCCGCTTCGTTTCTCCTGGCCGCCTTGACGGTCATCCTCCTCGGCAACCTCATCCGCAGCACCCACGGCCGGGCGATGATGGCCGTCCGTGAGGACGAGATCGCCGCCGAGGCCATGGGCGTTAACACCACGTGGTATAAGGTGGCCGCCTTCACCATCGGCGCTTTCTTCGCCGGGGTGGCCGGCGCTCTCTACGCCCATACCTATTACGTGGTCAACCCCCGTTGTTTCTCGTTCATGAAAACCATCGACATCTTGGTCATGGTCGTCTTGGGCGGTCAGGGGAGTATGCTGGGGGCGATCATGGGCGCCGTGCTCGTGACGGTATTGAACGCCTTCCTCGGCGACCTGCCTACGGTGCGGATGATCGTCTATGCCCTCTTCCTGGTCATCCTGATGATCTTTTTGCCCCGCGGTCTTCTGACCATCCGCGACCTCCTTAACCTGAGACTCGGCCCGAAAGAAGGTGACACGGTCGATGCTTCTCATCACGGATAAGTTGACCAAGGCCTTTGGCGGACTGGTGGCCGTGGCCCGCCTCGACCTGGCCGTGGCCCCCGGCGAACTGGTGGGCCTCATCGGCCCCAACGGCGCCGGGAAGACCACGGTCTTCAACCTCATTACCGGGTTGACCCCGGCCAGCGCAGGGAAGATCCTTTTCGCCGGTAGGGAGATCACCGGTCTTAAGCCTTACCAGATCACCTCCCTGGGGATCGCGCGGACGTTCCAGAACATCCGCCTTTTTAAAGATCTCTCGGTCTTCGACAACGTACGCATCGCGTGTCACCTCCACACCCGCTACGGCCTGATGGAGGGTTTCACCCACCTCGGTCGTTTCGGCTGGGGGGAAAAGACCGTGGCCGAGAAGGCCCGCCGTTTGCTGGCCCTCTTTAAACTGGAAGATGTGATGGAGGCTCCGGCCGGAAGCCTCCCCTACGGTGCCCAGCGCCGGCTGGAGATCGCGCGGGCCCTGGCCACCGAGCCCAGACTTCTCCTCCTCGATGAACCGGCGGCCGGAATGAACCCCCAGGAGACCACGGAGCTGATGCAGACCATCGCCTGGTTGCGAGAAAAGTTCGCCCTGACCATCCTTCTCATCGAGCACGATATGCGGGTGGTCATGGGCATCTGCGAACGGATCTACGTCCTCGACTACGGCCAGCTCATCGCGGTGGGTACGCCCGCCGAGATCCGGAGCAATCGGCGGGTCATCGAGGCGTACCTGGGCGAGGAGGTGGCGCAGGGATGATCCTGGAAGTCAATGACGTCCACGTTTACTACGGGGCCATTCACGCCTTAAAGGGCATTTCCTTCGCCGTGGCCGAGGGGGAGATCGTCACCCTCATCGGTGCCAACGGCGCCGGCAAGAGCACCACCCTCAAGACCATCTCCGGGCTCCTGCGGCCGCGTAGCGGCTCCATCCGTTTCGCCGGGGAGGATCTGACTAGAATCCCGGCCCACCGCATCGTCGCCCGGGGCATCAGCCAGGTCCCCGAGGGCCGGCGGGTCTTCGCCAACCTGACGGTCATGGAGAACCTGGAACTCGGGGCCTACTGCCGTAGCGACGCGACCGGGATCCGGAAAGACCTGGAGCGGGTCTTTTCCCTCTTTCCCAGATTGGCTGAACGTCGCCGCCAGTTGGCTGGGAGTCTTTCCGGCGGCGAGCAACAGATGTTGGCCATGGCCCGCGGCCTGATGTCCCGTCCCCGCCTGATGTTGATGGATGAACCTTCTATGGGCCTCGCCCCTTTGCTCGTCCAAGAGATCTTCCGCATCATCCGAGAGATCAACGCCGCCGGTACCACCGTGCTCCTCGTGGAACAGAACGCGCACATGGCCCTCTCCATCGCCCATCGGGCTTACGTGCTTGAGACCGGCCGGATCGTTTTAAGCGGCCCAGCTGAAGAACTGGCCCAGGATCCCAAGGTCAAAGAAGCCTATCTCGGGGGTTAGGTCGGATTTCGACGAGGAGAAGGTAAATGTGGCCAAAACACTAGGGGAGGAGGAGAAAGCGATGTTCGTCCGGAATTGGATGACCATAAAACCGGTGACCGTGACCGAGGACGTCCCCGTCCTGGAGGCCGGCGAGATCATGCGCAAAAACGGCTTTGCCCGGCTGCCGGTGGTTCGGGACGGCCGATTGGTCGGGATCGTGACGGAGATGGACATCATGAGGGTCAGTCCTTCGCCGGCCACCACCCTCTCGGTCTTCGAGATGAACTATCTTCTCTCCAAGCTCACGGTAAAGGACGTAATGACCAAAAACCCGAAGACCATCGCACCGGAGGCCACCCTGGAGGAGGCGGCGGTTCTCATGCGCGACTACAAGATCGGCGCCCTCCCGGTGGTGGAAGGCGGGAAGCTCGTCGGGATCATCACCGAATCGGATATCTTCGACGCTTTCATCATCTTGATGGGGCTTCGGGAGGCCGGCAGTCGGATCACTTTAGAAGTGGAAGACCGCGTGGGGGTCCTGGCGGAGATCACTCATCTTATCAAGGAACGTGGCATCAACATCGTGACCATCGCCACCTTTACCCCCCAGAAGGAAGGCGATCATGGGCAGCTGGTCCTGCGCCTGGATACCGAGGATCCGGCGGCGCTGGTGGAGGATTTCGCCGCCCATGGGTTCCGGGTTCTCCATGTGGCGCGTCGCTGAGGCGGAGTGCCTTGCGGTCTAATCCTTCGGATTCTTTATATGTTATAGTGGTCCCTCTCCCATCTCATCGATCGACGCCTCTCCACGGGACCGCTAAAACGAAGTTCATGTGGCGCAAGGATGACAATGGTTTGGATTTTTATTCCATCTACGGCCGCGATCGCCCTTTCATATTGAAGAGGGAGGCAGTAAGTTTTAATCGATAACGAAAAATCGGGCCAGAAGAACCAAGCCGTAGTTTGAACGAGGTGCAGTGTTTACGAAAATGTCCAAGA
>JAAYXC010000045.1 GCA_012516115.1 Bacillota bacterium
CTTCCCAGAAGCTGTCGGTCCCGCAGAGGACGCCCCCCTCCCCTCCCCGGAGCTCGGCCAGGAGATCGCCGCGCGGCCGTTCACCCTGCTGACGGAGGGAGAGACCGGACGGCAAGGAAGACCGGAGAAGGGAGGCGACTTTTTCCATGGTGGCATAGGAAGTAAAAAGGATCAGGGTCCGACCCCCTACCACGGTGAGCAATTCCCGCAAGAATAAAGCGGCCGCCGTGGGGAAAGCCGTCTCGTCCGGTTCCGGAAGGTCACGCGGGACGGCCAGCAAGACCTGGTGTCGGTAATCGAAAGGCGAAGGGAGGACGATCTCGAGACGGTCGACCGGGTGGACGAGGTCCAATCCCAGTCTTTCGCGGAAGAAAGCGAACCCTCCGCCAGTGGTTAGGGTGGCCGAGGCGAAGACGGCACTGTGGAGATGGGCAAAAAGGGTCTCGTAGAGAAGCGGGCCCACCTCCAAAGGAGCCATGACCGCAGCCGTTTCCTCTTCGTGGTCCGGGGTCGTCTCCACCCAGTAGACGTTGTTCGCGTTCTCCCCCGCCAGGACCATGGGAAGGTCGTCCTGGAGGGCCAGAAATCCCTCCAGGGCAGCCTTGAGAAGCAGGCCCTCTTCGGTCTTGGGCGTTTCGGGGTCCGCCTCCCAGCGGGAAAGGAGGCGGGAGAGAAGATTTACCAGTTCCCCGAGCAAAACGAGGAGGTCCGCCGTTTCTTCCGCGAACCCTTTGATCTCCAGACCGAGGTCCCCGCGATAACGTCGTTGCCGGGACGATCCGTTCTGGTTTCCTTCCCGGGCAAAGGAAGCAAGAAGGGCAAAAAACGGCCCGCTCCTGGCCCGCAGGCGTTCCACCGCCTGGAGGGCTTCGGCGGCCAAAGACCGTGCCTCCGCCAGGCGTGCCTGCTCGGGAACCGGGCCACCGGTGGCCAAGCCCAGAAGACAACGGGCCAGGACTCCGGCCGGTTCGTGTCCACCGGGCCGGTGGAGCAGGTCGAGGAGTCGGTGAAAGCGAGGACCATCGATACGCCGGGCCAGATGTTCGGTGGCGATCTCCTCCAGGTGATGGGCTTCATCGAAGATCACCCAGTTATAGGGTGGCAAGACCGCCCGTTCCGTTTTCCAGCCCAGGCTCCGGCGAATGACCGCGTCGGCCAAGAGGAGGTGATGGTTGACGAGGACGATCTCCGCCGTGGCCGCGGCACGGCGGGCCGTATGCCAGAAACAGGTTTCATACCATGGGCAATACTGCCGCAGGCAGATCTGGCCGTCGGAGGCGACGCGGGCCCATACTTCCTCCGGTACGCTAAAGCCCAGGCGCGGTCGTTCTCCGCGTCCTTCTTCCGCCGCCCGGAGGATGGCAGCCTGCAAGCGCTCATCGAGGAGGCCGCCCCAGGCCGCGGGGAGGTTTAACCGACGGCGACAGAGGTAATTCCCCCGGCCTAAAAGGAGAACCGCCCGCGGCGGCGGGTTTACCAGCCCGGCTAAGGCCGGTATGTCTTTCTCCCATAACTGTTCCTGGAGGTTGATGGTATTGGTCGAGACGACCAGCGGCCGACCGGCAAGGCGGGCATGGACGAGCCCCGGGTAGAGATAGGCCAGGGACTTGCCGGTTCCGGTTCCGGCCTCGACGATGGCGGTTTTCCCCCGAGCCAGGGCCTCCCAGACCGTGGCCGCCATCTCCACCTGGGAAGGGCGATATTCGAAACCCGGGAAAACGCGGGCCAGAAGCCCATCCGGCCCGAAGACGGCGAGCACCGCTTCGCGCGCCTCGTGCACTTCTCTCCCGCCGCCAAGGCCCGGAGGCGGGCGAGATTGCCGACGTCGGCCTCCGGGCTGTCCTGGGGCGTTTCCAGGATCACGGGTAGGTGGGCCAGCTCCTCCAGGTTCCCCATAATGGTAAACGCCTCCGGCCCGAGGAAGCCCCGGCCGATGTGTTCGTGCCGGTCGAGCCCGGAACCCAGGGCACCTTTGGCGTCATTGGCGTGGATCAAGGCCAGGCGTTCCAGACCCACCTCGGCGGCCAGGATATCGAGGGCTTCCCGCCAGCCCTCCTCCCGACGGAGATCGTAACCCGCCACGAAGGCGTGACAAGTATCGAAACAGATGCCCACCCGTTCGTGACCGCCCAGCGCGGCCAAGATCTCGCCGAACTCACGGAGGTCCGCGGCCAGTTCCCGGCCGCGACTCGCCTGGTTCTCCAGGAGAAGCCTGGTGGGCCCCGGGACGGCGGCCAGGGGCTCCTTCACCATGCGTAAGAGCTTGGCCAGGCCTTCGCGACGTCGTTCAGCCGGACAGGAACCGGGGTGGACCACGAAAAAGGCGGCCCCCAGAAAATTGGCCCGGGCGAAGTCTTCCTGCATAGCCCCGCGGTAGCGGGCGTAGAGATCGTCGTCGAGGCTGGCCGGGTTGGGCAAGTAAGAAAGGTGGACGACCACCGGCCCGAGTCCAGCCTCGGCTACCGCCGCCCGGAACTCCTCCGCCTCGCGCGGGAGAAGGGGCTTGCGGGCCCAACCCCGGGGGTTACCGGCGAAGATCTGGAAACACTCGCAACCGAGCTCCTGGGCCGTCCGGACCGCTTTCACCAGCCCGCCGGCCATGGAAACATGCACGCCGAACCTCATTCTTCCGCCTCCCGCCCCCAGC
>JAAYXC010000369.1 GCA_012516115.1 Bacillota bacterium
ATCCTCTCACCCGGGCCTACGAACTGGCCCGCGCGCGCCTCTCCTACGTCTACCTGGGGAACGTCGACAGCCCCCATGGCCGGGACACCTTCTGCCCCCAATGCGACGCGTTGCTCATCCGGCGGGAAGGGTTTAAGGCCCGGATGGTGGGGCTCGAAGGGAAGAAATGCCGTAACTGCGGAAAGGCCATCCGCCTCGTCGGGCCGGAGAAATAAGGAGGAAAAACATGCCCCCCAAACGGGCCTACCGGTGGTTCGACCTCATCCTCGGCCTCTTCGTGGCCGTCCTGCTCATCAGCAACATCGCCTCGGTAAAGATCGTCTTCATCCCCCTCGGTTTTCTCCGCCGGGTCTTTCCCTTCTTGCCGGAAGATCCGGGACTGACCTTCGACGGCGGGACGCTTCTTTTCCCCTTGAGTTACATCTTCAACGACATCCTCACCGAGGTCTACGGTTATGCCCATTCGCGCCGGGCCATCTGGACCGGTTTCGGCGGACTCCTCCTTCTCTCGGCCACCCTCTGGCTGGTCGGGGTCCTCCCCCCGGCCCCGGGATGGGAAGGCCAGGCCGCCTACCGGGCCACCTTGATGTTTGCCCCCCGGATCGCCCTGGCCAGCATGGTGGCCTTCTTTATGGGCGAGTTCGCCAACAGCGCCGTGCTCTCCAAGATGAAGCTTCTCACCCGCGGTCGCTGGCTCTGGACGCGGACCATCGGTTCCACCGTCGTGGGCGAGTTCATCGACACCGTGGTCTTCGTCACCGTGGCCTTCGCCGGAACGATGCCGAAGACCCTCCTTTTCTCCGTGGGCATAAGCAACTACCTTTTCAAGACCGGCTACGAGGTGGTGGCCACCCCCCTCACCTACGCCGTCTGCCGGTGGTTGAAACGGGCGGAGCAGGAGGATAAGTTCGACTACGGGGAGAATTACAATCCGTTTCGGTTGGAGTGAGCGCATTGCGCCGTCTGGGCATGGTCCAGGTCTATACCGGCAACGGCAAGGGAAAGACCACCGCGGCCCTGGGCCTGGCTTTACGGGCGGTAGGCCACGGGTGGCGGGTGGTGGTCTTCCAATTTTTAAAAGGTGAAAGGACCACCGGCGAGCTGGCCGCCGCCCGCCGCCTGGCCCCGGATCTTGTCATCATCCCCTGCGGTACCGGGGAGTTCATCATCGACCGGCCGCCCACGGCGACGGAAGTGGCCCTGGCCCGGGAAGGATTGGCCCGCGCCCGCCGCGTGCTCGAAGGGGGCGAGGTGGAGATGGTCGTCCTGGATGAGGTGGCGGCGGCAGTGAACCTCGGCCTGCTGGAGGAAGAGGCGGTCCTGGCGGCGATAAACTCCCGGGCGCCGGAGGTGGAGGTCGTCCTCACCGGCCGGTCCATGCCCGCCGGCCTCCTGGCGGTGGCCGATCTCATCAGCGAGATCGGAAACCTCCGCCATCCTTTCCAGCGCGGCCTGGCCGCTCGAGAAGGGATCGATTATTGAAACGCCATGCAAGGTGGGGTTGGGTTTTGCGCGAAGAAAAACCACCGCGAAGACGCCTCCGTCTTCTGGCCTGGGGCGCGGGGGTCTGCTTACTCGGCGTTCTCGGCCTCTTTTATTTCCGGCAGACCATGGCGGCCCGGCCTTATCGCCGGACGGATTATCTCTTCGGGACCTTCGTCGAAGTCACCGCTTACGGTCCCCGGGCCCGCGCCGGCGTGACGGCGGCCTTTACCGCCATGCAGGCGGTGGCGGAAAAAGCCGATCCCACCCGGCCGACCTCGGATCTGGCCCGTCTTAACCGAGCGGCCGGGAAAAGCCCGGTGCGGATCAACCCCACCACCATGCATCTGCTCCGGTTGGCCAAGGAATGGTACATTCGCACGGACGGCGCCTTCGACGTGACCGTGGGGCCACTGGTCTCCCTCTGGGGGTTTGACCCCAACGGTCGGCCGCATCTTCCGACCCCGGCGGCCGTCGTCGCCGCCCGGAAAGCCCTGGGGAGCGACGACCTCCTCCTCGACGAAAAACATCAGACGGCCTTTCTCCGGCGGCCGGGGATGGCGGTGGACCTTGGCGGTCTGGCCAAAGGTTACGCGGTAGACCGGGCCTTCGAGGCCCTTCGCAAGCTCGGGATCCGCGCAGCCCTCATCAACGCCGGCGGTAGCAGCATCCGGGCCCTCGGTCGCCCGCCGCAAAGGGATGCCTGGCGCATCGCCATCGCCCATCCACGTAAAGAAGGAGAGTTCCTGCGGTTTCTCTCCCTCGGGCCGGGTGAGGCCCTGGGGACCTCCGCCGATAACCAGCGCTTCTTCTTTGCCGGGGGCCGGCGCTACCATCATCTCTTCGATCCGTCCACCGGGTATCCGGCCACCGGCACCGTCCTCTGTTCGGTGGTGGCCAAAGACGCCGTGACGGCCGATATCCTTTCCACCGCCTGTTTCGTCAAAGGACCGGCGGCCGGCTTCCTCCTGGCCCGCGCCCAGGGGGCCGCAGCCCTTTTCTATACACCGGAAGGTCGGACGATGACCACGCCGGAGTTCGGTCATCCGGGGAAAAAGTCCTGAGGAACCCTTCCGTTCCGGCGGCGTTTGGGATCTGAAGGAAAGACACTCGGTACGGGGGGAGAAACGGTGCTCACCGGAAACTGGGAATTAACCGCCGAAAAAACGGACTGGCGGGGAGTTACGCTTTACCGTGCCCGCCACCTGGAAAGCGGCGAGGAATACCTTCTGGAGGATCTTGCGCTGGCCGCGTCGGCCAAGGATAAGATCTACCGGCAGATCGCCCTGGGACTGGCCGAATTCCTCCGGATGGCCCAGGAGATCGAACACCCGGCCCTCAGGCGGCCACTGGACCTCACCCGCCAGGGCGAGAAATACTTCCTGGTAAGGCCGATGGATCCTCTTCTCTGGGATTCCTGGGGACCGGAACCGGTCCCGGCCGATCCGGAAGAACTCGGGCGGTGGCTCCTTACCATGGCCGAAGTCCTCGCCGTCTACCACGAGAAAGGTTTAACGACCAGAGGGATTGCCCGCACCGACCTGGTCCGTACGGCCACGGGGATCATTGTCCTCGAACCATTATGCCAATCTTACCTCGCCGGTTACCGGGACCGGGAATTATCTACCCGGCATGAATTCGCCCCGGAGGTGGCAAGCGGGAAGGAATGGGGACAGGCGGCGGATCTTTTCACGCTGGGGCTCAACGCCTATCTTTTAGCCACCGAGCGTTTACCTTTCCCCGGCCGGGGGCCGGAATTCATCGCCGCCCTTCTTTCCACCCAGCCGGTCGATCCGCGGGCCTATGCCCCCACCCTCGGACCGGAGCCGGCCCGAACCCTTCTCGGTCTTCTGGCACGGGAACCGCAGGCACGACCCACGGCGGTCGCCCTGGCGGCTACCCTGCGCGCCCAGGCCGAAGGAGGGAAGTTCGTCGCCACTCCGGCCGAACGGGAAGACTTCGCCCGTCGCGGTCGTCCCATGGTGGAGCTGGTGGAAAGGCGCCAACGTTTTCGTCTCTTTCTCCGCCGGTACCGGGGGGGTCTCCTGGTAGGGCTGGGGG
>JAAYXC010000370.1 GCA_012516115.1 Bacillota bacterium
ATGGCCACAAGATCCTGGCCGCGGTCGTTACGGACGATTACCGGTTCGGCGCCTAAAAGCCTTACGGCATAAAGGTATTCACCGAAGGTCGGCGTGCAGATGACCGCTTCGTCCCCCGGGCCGAGCAAAGCCTCGGCCACCAGCTTGATAACCTCATCCGACCCGTTCCCGACGACGATCTCCGCCGGGGTGACGCCGAGTCGGAGGGCTAAAGAGTCGCGGAGGAGCGTGGCGCCCGCATCCGGATAAAAGGAAACCCCAGGAAGCTCGTCCTTTAACGCGGCCAGGGCCTTAGGTGACGGACCCAGGGGGTTCTCGTTGCTCGCCAGCTTCACCACATCGGTCAGCCCGAGCTCCCGCTCCACTTCCTCGATGGGTTTACCCGGCACATAAGGCGGGATATGAAAGATGTTCGGTCTGGCGAGGTCTTCCCAATCGACCAACTTTCTTCCTCCTAAATCTAAAACCGGAACATGCGGGTCACTTTATCGCGCGATCCGGTCGGAGGGAAACCGCTTCCCGGAGATAGACGTGGACCGGTTCGCGCCCGGGTTCCATCTCCACGTGAAGTAAAACCCGAATACACCGCGGTAGAGCGCCGGGCTTATCGACCTCTACCGCCCCGATGGCGGGAACCCTCTCCCAGCCGACAAGGCGGGTAGCCGCGGCCGGGAACTCCGAACGGAGATCGGGAGTGACGGTGAAGATCGCGCTGATCACCCTCTCCGGCACCAGTCCATTTCGCCGGGTGAGTTCCAGGAGCAATTCCCGGGTGGCGGCAAGGATCGCGGAGGGCGAGTCTTCCGGGACCGTAATGGCCCCGCGCAATCCCCGGACCATCAACCGATCGCCCGGTGGCCGAGACCCACGGCCACCTCGTCGAGATGTAAAAGACCGATCCCGAAGAAAACGGCCACCGCCACATGATCCCCCCGCCTGGCCAGTCCTACTTTGCCCCCGACGTTGAGGCCGAAGGCTTTCGGCATGATCTGGGAAAGGGCCTCTCGGGTGGCGCCGGCCACCGCCCCCTCTTCAGCATGGGACTCATGGATGAGACCTTCCCGCTTGGCCGCCACCACCGCGCGTTCGACGATCGACTTTACGGCCGCAAGGTACTCGCCACCGTAATCCACGGCCGCGGCGCGGATTTCTTGGCGGGAGAAGTTTTCTTTGAGCCGGCGTTCCTCCTCCCGGGTGGCCGAAAGGGCCATCTCGATCGCCGCCCGCGCCACCTCTCTGCTTCCCGACTCGGACAAGGTCTTTACCCTCCCGGAACGGGTTAGCAAAAGAGCACCCAGGGCCGGGGTGCTCGCGCGTTACCGCCGGATACGTGATCTTGCAATCAATTTACCATATCTCAGGGCGGGATGGCAAGTCATCCACGACAAATCCTTTAAGGCGGACTCCTTCCAGGACCTCGATGGCATTCAACTTGAGGCGCCAGGAAGGGACGGTCAAGGCCGCCTGGACGGCCACGAGGAACGCCAGAAGAAAAAGGAGGAAGAAGAAGAAAAAGCGGCCAAAGGGATCGGAGGACGGGGGTCTTTTTCTCATGGTACTATCTAGTTTTCCCTTCTTCTTACCGTCTATTTCCGGAAAGACGCGGGCCGAGGAAAGAGAAGACCATCGTCATGCATCAACCCCGGCGGATCAGCTCATCCACACTGAACCATGCGGATTCATGCTGATCTCGATTCGGGACCGCGGGGTGGGACCCGGGGCAAAATGCCGATCTTTCATGAAGCGAGGAAAAGAGCCGTTATGGAGTTTTCCGTGGATTTATCCTATTCCCCTTGAGACAAAGGTACCGCTTGAATCCCACCACCAAACCGGCCGTCAAACCGAAGAAAAAATGCGACCACGACTCATAAAGGCGTCCCAAGACCAGGGGGGCCATCGAACAGGCCAGGATGGCGCTGCGGTTATGCTCTCTCACCAGGAGGTAGGCGATCCCCCAGACGGCCAGGAGAACCGCCACTGCCCACCAGTCGGCCACCACCAGCATCCCGCCGATAAAGGTGGCGAGGCCGCCGCCACCGTGAAAACCGAGCCAAACCGACCAGTTGTGGCCGATCATCGCCCAGATCAACCCGACGAATCCACCGTACTCGGCCGAAAGGTTCCCGAGGAGCGCCGCCAGGAGTCCTTTGCCGGCGTCCGCCACAGCCGCCAGCAGCCCTGGGACCAACCCGATCTGCTGAAAGACGTTCGTGGCCCCCACGTTACCGGTGCCGGTCACCCGAAGATCGATCCCCTTCCAGAGGGCAGCCACGATCTGAGAGAAAGGGATCGATCCTATGAGGTACGATTGCAAAGCGAGCGCGAACATTCCATCTCACTTCCCCAAGGGTTAAACTCTGCTCATCCTGTATTCCTTGGCAACTCGCTTTAAAAAGTGAAGGTAAATTGGGCCCTTATTCAATCGGTCGGCGCGGCCATTTCCTCCACGGCGGCTCCTTACAAACTCTTTCCGGGCGAAGCCCCCCGGGCGGCCTGCAAGGTTCTTCCTGAGAAGGGTTGACCAAACATGTGTTCGTGGTAAAATATTCTTGTAACGCAGGGCTCTTCGCCGTCGCGGCAATTCTTTAAAATCCACGCCGCGCAAACGCTTAGGGTTCCATGGCCCCGCCCTCGTATCGTTCGTACCAATCCTTTATCTCTTTCTCAAAATACCGCCCTATCTTTACCACTTCATTCATGACCGCGCGGATTGACCTCCCGTCTCGAAAAAGGAGATGGTGCCCGAGGAAGCCCGGACGATGCTTTGAACCCGGATTACCGAAGATTGAGGCCCCACATACTCAACCTCACCCCACAACCTCCTCTCCGGATCAACGCGAGAGGGCGGCCGAAGGCCGGGGGTGAGGTCATCACCGGGAGGGTAACCCGGGTCGGCTTCCCACGGGAAAAATCCGGAACATCTTCGAAATCCGGGTTTAAGGAGAGACAACGCAGAAT
>JAAYXC010000371.1 GCA_012516115.1 Bacillota bacterium
CCCCGATGGGTCTTCATCTTGGGCATGATAACCCCTCCTAATCCGATTGCTTGGCGGCCAGGATCATCACCATGTTCCGCCCTTCGAGCCGCGGTTCGCGTTCGATAACCGCGCCGTCGCGGACGGCCTCAAAGAGCTGCATGAGGAGATTTCTTCCCAATTCCGCGTGGACGATCTCACGGCCACGGAACTTGATCAAAGCCTTGACTTTATCTCCGTCTTTCAGGAATTTCTGCACGGCCCGAACCTTTACCTGGAAATCGTGCTCGCCGATCTTGGGTTTCATCTGGATCTCCTTGATGGCCACCACGTGTTGCTTCTTGCGCGCTTCACGGTCCCGGCGACTTTGTTCGTAACGGTACTTACCGTAGTCCATGATCCGACAAACCGGTGGCTTGGCCAAAGGAGCGACTTCGACCAGATCCAGATCCTTTTCCGCCGCCAAATCCAGGGCTTTCTCCAAAGGCATGATCCCGAGTTGTTCACCTTCGGGACTGATCACCCTGACCTCCCGCGCACGAATCTCCTCGTTAATGCGCAGCTCGGTATTAATCGGGCCCCACCTCCATAAGCTTTCTTTCTCCCGGCCACCGTAAACGAAAGCGGGTGGAGAAGAAGTCCACCCGCTTTGCTTCGGTTAAACGGTACCGAACTCGCGACCTCTTAACACGACCTTGAACCTCCCGGCGCAAGGTGAGAAGCGGATGGCTTCTACTTTGGTTGACGCCGTCAGTATAACACAGCCTTCTTTGACCTGTCAAGCTTTCCGGGGAGCATCGGTAGGGCCCGCGGGCCATCAAACCCGTCGACAGCGTAAAACGTTCCCGAACTGATCCACCGTCACCTCCAACCGGTGGATGAAATCGCCCAGCGAGGCCAACTTGGCCACGCTCTCCAGGTGCATAAAATCGTGCAAAACGGTGTTCAATAACTGATATATCTCTTCGAGCTCCTGTTCCCGTGCCCGGATACGCTTTTTCTCCGCCGCGATCTCCTGGGTCAGCCGGTAATTTTCTTCGTGCAACGACTTGATCTCGGCCTTCAGGCGATCCTCCTCCTTCAGGTCCCGTTCGACCGCCAGGAGATGCTCGATGAAACCCCGCAGGTCGAGCTGGTGGCGCTGATATTCTTCCAGCGCCTCCAGGCGGCTTTGGAGTTTGGCTACCTCGGCGGGGAGATGGGCCAGATGGGCCAAGAGCTCTAGATCGGAGCCCGGCGGAGCCGGCGGCGGGGAAGGTTCCTCCTGTACCGTGGTTACCGTGGAAGTCTCCGCCACCATTTCCACCTTTTCCATCGGTTGTTCTTCCTCTTTTTTCTCTTCCCGTCCCGCCTCGGCGCTCCCTCGCGCCAGAACCTTGCGGCCGATCTCGATGAGGTCCTGGTTGGTGAGGCCGTAGCGGTTCATGAGACGATAGAACCGCAGTTTCAGCGCGGAGTTGTTAATCTCCAGCCCCAGGATCTTGCGCAATTCTTCACAGGCTTTGGTCTTGGTGTTCCCCAGGGCATGATGTTTGGCAAAAATCTCTAAAATCAATTGATCTTGTTCACCGTTGGCCCTCATTCGACGGCGAAGACCGTAACGTCCACCCACCGTCCGGCCGTAGCGTTCGCCCATAAGACGATAGTAATCTTCATTGGAAATGCCTTTCTCTTTCAACAAACGGCAAAACTGACTGCGTAACGCAGTAAGGTTGCGCCCGATGAGACGCGGCAGTTCCCGTCGTTTTACCGGGTCCCACCACATCTCAAAGAGCATTTCATTTTCTTCCGGCGTATAACGTGCGCGGCGGGTCTTGACCGCCTCTCCGGCAGTGCCTTCGGCTTTGGCCATGCATCTTACCTCCCGTTCCCTCGATGTTTCTATTTCATTTTGTTCGGTCGCGACCCGCTTTATGCTTCCGAAGATAAAAAAAACAGGCCGTAGCCTGTATCCAAATGACAACTCCTTAAAGTGCGGTTAAGCGAACCAAAGCGCCCCCAGTTCCCGCGCTTTTCCGGCCAGGGCGGGATCCCCGGTGGCCCCGGGCCGTCCCGGATAGGAAAGGATCGCCGCCGTAAGCACCTCAGGGTGGGAAGCATAGAAAATCACCGGTGAAGACAGGACTGGCCAGAGACCGGCCAACGTCTCCCGGAGGAGACGCGGGGCCAGGCCCGGATAAGTCAGGTCGAAAACCACCGCCTCAGCCTCTTGCCAGGCCAAAGCCTCGGTTAAAAGATCCCCATCCTCATCTTTGACCGCGATCACCGGTCCGGACGGCAGGGAAGATACCATCCGCGCGGTGGTCCGGGAGGAAAGGAAGGGAAGGGGCTCTTTTTGCCGGGGTCGCCCGGAAGGGCGGGAAGAAAGCACCTGCCGCAGACGCTCGATGTGGGCCGGTCCGGTGCCACAGCATCCACCGAGGAGGCTGGCCTCCTTTTCTTGCAAGGCAGCCGCAGAGGCGGCGAATTCTTCCGGTCCGAGATAGCTCCCCGGCTGACCGGCGTTGGGTTGGACGATCAGCGGACCGGGCCAGGTCGTGGCGAGCCCTTCGAGTACGGGCGGAATCAGATCGGAGGTAAGACCGCAATTGAGCCCGGCCGCAATTAACGGAAAACCGGCTAAGAAAGCACCGGCCGCTTCCGCCGTAGTCCCGAAGAGGGTACGACCGTTGGGCGCGAAGGTGAATTCGGCCATGACCGGCAATCCGGTGGCCAGGGCGGCCAGAATGGCCAACCGCATCTCGACCATATCCGCCATGGTCTCGATATTGATGGCGTCGACGCCGGCCGCCGCTAGGGCCGAAGCTTGCAACTCAAAGGCGGCGGCCGCATCCTCGGGATCGAGGTCTCCCAGGGGAGCCAACACCCGGCCGGTGGGTCCCATCGAGGCCACGACCCACGCCTTTTCCCCGGCTGCCTTCCGGGCCAGCTCCACCGCGGCCCGGTTGATCTCCGCCGCCTGGGTGGCCAGGCCGAAATGGGCAAGTTTAATGGGGTTGGCGCCGAAGGTGTTGGGCTCGAGTATCCGGGCGCCGGCTTCCCGGTAGGCGCGGTGGATGGCCTCCACTTTGGCCGGTTCGGCCAAGTTCCACCATTCGGGCGCCATGCCGGGGGGAAGTCCGGCCGCTTGTAGCTGCGTGCCCATGGCGCCGTCCAGAAGCAAGACTTCGTCTTTTACGGCGGCCTCCAAACTTTTCAACCGATCACACTCCTTTTCTCCACAGGAACCAGTTCCACCGCTCCGGCCGCCGCCAGATGTTTACCCATGACGGCAAGGGCCCCGCGGACCGTAGGGCGTCGGACGGCCCAGGAGACGGCTTCTTCGAGATCGGAAGGGGTACGGAGACGGTTACCCAGGGCCGTGGCCACCGCGTCGGCCACTGCCGCGTCGTCCGCGATGACCATGGCCGCGTCCGCCCGGCCGAAAGAAAGGGAATGACCCACCGTACCGGCCGAGGTACAGACGCCGAGTCCGGCCGGACAGGGTGGTAAGACCACGCCGATCCGGCCGCTTAAGGGCGAACGGCCGGCATAAACGGCCACGGTACGGTGGGAAACCGAACGGAGGTAGACGTCCCCCCCGTTTTCCAAGATGATCTCCGGGCTCTCCGCCCGCAGGTCCTCCCCTATCACCTGGGCAATGGCTCCGGCTACGGCGGCCATGGGCCCGACCCCGGCGATACCGGCCGCCTCGCCCATCCGGCGGATAAGGGGAGGGGCCCCGGGCCGGACCGGTCGGGGCTCAAGGGTGACCATGAACTCCGGATCGGATTTGATGTAAGCCCGGAGTTGACGCCGGTAAAACCTTACTTTCGCCGCCACCAAGAGGGAGAGGTCGGTCTGGGCCGCCACCCAGAGAACCGTCTCGCCGATACTGATCCGAAAAGTGGTGAGATCGTCGGGCTGCATAAACTGCCGATAAAACCGTTTCATCAAAAACTCACCTTGATGACCCGCATCGGGCAGGCCCTGACACAGAGCTCACAGACGATACACTGATCCCGGTCGAAACGAAGCTCGGCCGAGACGGGATCCAGGGAAAGGGCCCTAGACCGGCAGACCGCGGTACAGGCCCCGCAGTGAATGCATTCTTCCTCGTTCAAGGTGATTTCTTTACTGACCGGCTCGACCGATACTCCCTGCGCCCGGATGAAGTCAATGCCGGCCATGATCTTTTCTTCTTCCCCGTTGGCCAATTACAGAACGAGCTTACCCTCCTCACCCGGGACGATCTTGGCCTTGAGGATGTTCAGACTCAGATCGAAATCCTTGACCAGGTGATAGGTGATGGGTAACTCGGCCAATTCCGGTGGGAAGGTAAGGACCACGCGCTTTTTGACCATCTCAGACGTACACTCCTTCTTCTTCCAAAGGGTTCATCCGGCCTTCCAGCGGAAGCGGCCGCACCGGTTCTTGCAGAAGGAATTTGCCGCTTTTCAGCCATCCCTTTAAGACCCCGGCGATCTCCCTGGCCATGGCCAGACTGGAGAGGGGCGCGGTGGGCACCTTCCGGCCTTTGATTTCGATCTCGCCGGAACGCAGCTGGGCATAGGTCACCCGGCCGTACGTAGGCCGTGTGCGCAACGGCACCCCGTAATCCACGATGGTCGTCTGGATCTCGGCATTGCTTGCGCCGACAAACGCGGCCATCTCCTCGTCGAGCACCGGGATGGGCACCCCGATGCCCACGTACATGGTAACCCCGTAACGCTCGAAGATCGCCGCCCGGAGATAACGCCGGTTCATCTCTTTGAGATTCCCGATCAGGGCCAAAGTACCCGCCAGGGAGACGGGTACCCCGTTGGGCGCCCGCTCCTGGTTCGGATTGTGCTGTGTACCCTCCCAGGCCACATAGCCCACGGCCCCGCCGAGGAAGATCCGCGTCCCCACCCCGATGGTCCGGTAGAAGGGGTCCTTCAAAAGCGGGCTTAATTCCCCGGCGGTAGATTAAGTGTCGTTGCCGAAATGGGGAAAAAGCGTGCCCATGTAAGTGTAGATGGGCCGGTGCGAACCGTTGACGGCGACCGGATAATTCTGGTAGGCATTCCGCGGGTTAAAGAGAATCGCCTGGTTGAGTCGGGTAAGATCGACGGTGGTCTCGATCTCCCGCCGGGGATAACAATCGGTACCGTACGATATGGCCCGTAAGCGCACGGGTTTGCCGGCCAAAAGATCCTCGATGACGTGCGCCCCGCCGTATTCCATCCCCCGCGTCTCCGAGAGCTCGGTGGCGCCGAGATAGGCATCGACCGCCGCGATCCCACCATAGGCCGGTACATCGTTCAACCAGACCTTCGTCATCCGGATGGGTGGATCGCTATGGCCGAAGTTCAAAAAGACGCCGCTGCTGCACATAGGGCCAAAAGTGGCCGTGGTAACCACGTCTACTTCCCGCGCCACGGCCTTGGGTCCTTTCTCCTTAACCAGGGGGATCACTTCCTC
>JAAYXC010000372.1 GCA_012516115.1 Bacillota bacterium
CGGGCTCAACGCCCTCATCCAGCTCTACACCAAGAAGTATCCGGATGTGGAGTTCGTCAACGCCACGGTCGCCGGCGGCGCGGGCACCAACGCCAAGGCGGTCCTCAAGACGCGGATGCTGGGCGGGGATCCGCCCGATTCCTTCCAGGTGCACGGCGGGTCCGAACTGATCGACACCTGGGTCAAGACCGGGTACATGGAGCCCATCACCCAGTTGTACAAGGACCACGGCTGGCTCAAGGTCTTCCCCAAGAGCATCATCGATATGTTGAGCTACAAAGGGGAGATCTACGCGGTCCCCGTCAACGTCCACCGCGGCAACTGCCTCTGGTACAACAAGAAACTCTTCGCCGAGCTGAAGCTTACCCCGCCGACCACTTTCGACGATTTCTTCAAGGTGGCCGAGAAATTCAAGGCCAAAGGGATCCCGGCCCTGGCCCTCGCCTCCAGGACCAAGTGGGAGGTGGCCCATCTCTTCGAGGACATCCTGCTCGGCACCGGCGGTCCGAAGTTCTACAACGACCTCTTCGCCGGGAAGCTCGCCTGGACCGACGCCAGGGTCAAGAAGGCCCTCAACACCCTCAAGAAGATGCTGGACTACGTGAACGCCGATCACGCCACCCTGACCTGGGATCAGGCCTGCGGCCTCGTGCTCCAGGGCAAGGCGGCCATGACGGTCATGGGCGACTGGGCCAAGGGTTACTTCACTTCGAACGGCTGGAAGCCGAACGTGGACTTCGGCGTGGTGCCGTCGCCGGGCACCAAGGGGATGTTCGTGGTGGTCAACGACTCTTTCGGCCTCCCCAAGAAAGCGAAGAACCGCGAGAATTGCTTGAACTTGCTGGCCCTGCTCGGCGCGGTCGAAGGCCAGAACGCCTTCAACCCGTTGAAAGGCTCCATCCCGGCCAGGACCGATGTGCCGCGAACGCCCTACGATCCCATCGCCCTCGGCGCCATGGACGACTTCGCCAAGGACACGCTGGTGCCGAGCTGCGTGCACGGCTCGGCGGTGCTCGATTCCTTCGCCAGCGCGTTAAACGACGAGATGGGGGTCTTCGTCAACGAACGGAACGTCGAAGCTACCGCCAAGCGCCTGGAGCAACAGGCGAAGGATCTCGGCGGCAGGCAATAAGACTTGCCTCCCCGGCTTTCCCCCGGGAGTGGGGCCGGGCTGATCGAGGCCCGGCCCCTATTCCTTAATTTGCGGTCCTTCTCCCCACCCAGGTGCAGACGGAGGGGATACCCCTGGTTTGGCCGGTCAAAATGGGGATACATACGGATGGGGTTCATGGGTGCCGGGGAGCGAATTCGCAAGGAGGATGAGATATCTTGAGTCCGCAAAAGCGGGACGAACTGGCGGCGATCGCCCTGGTGATGCCATCGTTCTTCCTCATCCTGATCTTCGTCTACGGCTTTATCGCCTGGACGGGATACATTTCCTTGACCGACTGGCGATCGATGATTCCCAGTTATAACCTGGTTGGCCTGCGCAACTACGCCGAACTCTTCGCCCTGCCCCGTTTCCAGGCCGACATCCGAAACACCGTCGTCTTCACCATGCTTTTCCTACCCGGCTGCACGATCCTGGGGCTCGCCCTGGCGATGTTGATCGATACCGGCATCAAACGTGGAGGGGCTTTCTTCCAAAACATCTATCTCTTCCCCCTCTCCCTGTCCTTCGTCG
This sequence comes from Bacillota bacterium, assembly GCA_012516115.1. GTDB lineage: Bacteria > Bacillota > UBA4882 > JAAYXC01 > JAAYXC01 > JAAYXC01. The sequence continues at coordinate 1,685 of JAAYXC010000372.1, forward strand.
TCACCGGCACGGTCTGGGCGTGGATCTTTAATCCTACCGCCGGGCTGAACGTCTTGCTGGAGCGGATCGGGTTGGGTTTCCTCCGTTCCGGCTGGATCACGGATCCGAAGATGGCCTTGTTCTCGGTCGCCGTGGCGGCGGTCTGGCAGATGTCCGGGTTCGCCATGGCCAGCTACCTGGCGGGCCTGCGCGGCATCGACAACGAGCTGCGGGAGGCGGCCAGAGTCGACGGCGCCGGTGAATGGGAGACTTTCCGTTACATCATCCTGCCCATGCTGCGGCCCGTGACCATGAGCGTCCTGGTGATGCTGGGGCACAGTTCGCTTAAGATCTTCGATCTCATCTTCGTCATGACGAACGGCGGACCGGCCAATGCCACCGACGTGCCGGGCGTCTACATGTTCGTGGCCACTTTCCTCCAGGATCTCTTCGCCCGGGGCGCCTGCATCGCCATGGTGATGCTGGGCATGGTGACATCGGTTATCGTGCCCTATCTCGTGCGGCAGATGCGGCGGGAGGTGAGCGTATAATGAAGAACGTGGAGATCCCGGGCGATGCCCCCCGCCGGTTCAACACGTGGCGCTTCGCCGTCCCCATCTTCTTGACGGTCGCGGCCGTGCTCTATCTGGTGCCGGTCTACGTCCTCCTTACCACCAGCTTGAAGTCCATGGCCGAGGTCTCGCGGACCAGCGTCTGGGCACTCCCCCGCCGGCCGACTCTGGAAGCCTTCCGCGAAGCGGGCCTGGCCCTGGCGCCGGGCCTCAAGAATTCCGTGCTGCTGACCGTACCGGCGACCATCATCTCCTCTTTTCTGGGTTCGTTAAACGGTTTCGCCCTGGCCAAGCTGAGGTTCAAAGGGGCCGATCTCGTCTTCGCCCTCATCCTGTTCGGGATGTTCCTTCCCTATCAGGTAGTCCTCATCCCCTTGGTCCAGCTGTTAATGCGCTATCGCCTCTACGGTTCCATCCTCGGGCTCATCGTTACCCACGTGGTCTACGGCCTCCCCATCACCACCCTGATGTTCCGGAACTACTACACGGCGATCCCCGGCGAACTCCTGGAGGCGGCCCGCATCGACGGTGCCGGCCTTGTCACTTTCTACCGGCGCATCCTGCTCCCGCTCTCCGTCCCGGGTTTCCTCGTGGCGGTGATTTGGCAGTTTACCAACATCTGGAACGATTTTCTCTTCGCCGTAACCATCACCAACGATCCCAGGAGCCAGCCGGTGACCGTGGCCTTGCAGGGGCTGGCGGGAAGTCTCGTGGCCCGCTGGCACGTGCAGATGGCAGGCGCGCTCCTCGCCGCCCTTCCCACCCTGGTGGTTTACATCTTCCTCGGCCGTTACTTCATCCGGGGTCTCCTGAGCGGATCGCTTAAAGGATGACGGGGGAACCGAACCCCGTCGAGGATGGAAGGGTAGAGTCCATGAGGGCCGCCGATGGCGAAACCAAAGCGTCCCTCGCGTTGAAATGGGGCCGGATGAACGCGGCCAACCCTTCCGCGTCCAATCATCCGGCCCCACCCGTCCAAGGCCAAAGATTCCTCGGGGTCTTTTACTGCAGCACCAACCCTAAGATGCCTTTGGTCGCCTTGGCGTCGTCATCGAATAACGATCTCCGCGAGGCGTCATCATTGCTCCAGCCGGGTGCAGTAAGCCATTTCCAGCTCTGGCACCAGTGCGAACCCCAGTAGAAGATGCCGCTGGCGCCGGCCGATTCGGCCGCGGTCCGCACGTCTTGGCAGAATTGATATTGGCCGTCTTGTGTCTGTGGATACGGTACCTGCGAGCCACTATATCCGCATTGATTTGTATCCCAGTAATAAGCAGTTTCTACTATATATACCGGTTTTCCATATCTGCTCTTTAGGTCGGTTACGTTACCCTTCATGTCGGCAATAGATCCATGCCACATTGTATAGAAAGATAATCCAATAGCATCAAACTTTCCGCCGTTATTTTTATAATTATCAAAGAACCATCTGCATTTACTGTTATTTCCACCGTTAGAATAATGAATTATCACCGGTATGCTACTGCTTACAGACTTGACCGCATCGTACCCCTTATTGGCCAAGCTGACATAATTTTTCCAACCGTTTTTAGAGATCTTCCCCAGATCCCATAGCATACCGTCGTCAGTCTCGTTACCGCCCTGGACCATGTCCGGCCTTACTTGACTGACAACATCCCTGGTGTAATTATATA
>JAAYXC010000373.1 GCA_012516115.1 Bacillota bacterium
CGGTGCGATGGGAATCACTTGGACCTTGCTCGGTGCTGGAGTGCTCGAACCGGGATCTTACAACGATGTACTGGACAGACTTATATCACTTCACATGTCCGGTGAAGAAAAAGCACGGCCAGATCAGATGTACACGGCTACGGGAAGGTCCTTGATGCTTGAACGAATTAACCGAGAACAACGTTTCATTCGGGAGTTAGCTGAAGAATTAAGAATTGATGGATTTAGTCCGGATGAAGAAATAATTAAATAAACGTATCCAGCGGACAGGTATAAAGTAGTCCAAGCCAGTTCTGCACCGAGATATACATAGAGAGAGAGGTGAACTATGGAAACGGCCTTTTTGGCATTATCTTGTCACCTATAGGGATGAAAATGTAAGATTTTGTCAGAGATATTGCAAAAAGCGTTTGTTGACTGGAGTCTTCTGGTGAGATGAGAACATTGAATAACCGCCCATCACCCATTGTCTGTCTTGAATTCAACCTAATTACAGACAGCGCGCTCGAAACCGGCATGGGGTGAAGTGTTCAATACCAATGCATCCCTACATCCTTCGGAGACATTTTAGTGATTGCGGCTCCTTGACAACTGTATTATAAGCTATTATAATAATATTCCCGTATTACCAGAAGAGGAGAAAGGCGGGAATATGATCCTCGTGGAAGGTCTGGGAAAGACCTTCAAAGTGGCCAGACGTCCGGCCGGTCTCGGGGAGGCGGTCAAGGCCTTATTCCGGCGCACCTATACGACGGTGGAGGCCCTCTGCGATGTTTCGTTCACGATAGAACCCGGCGAGATCGTCGGATACATCGGTCCGAACGGTGCCGGGAAATCCACGACCATCAAGATCATGAGCGGAATCCTGGTGCCGGATAAAGGCAAATGCCGGATCCTCGGCTACACGCCTTGGGAAGAGAGGGTCGCTTATGTCAGAAAGATCGGGGTCGTCTTCGGCCAGCGATCCCAGCTTTGGTGGGACGTCCCGGTCATCGACTCCTTCGAGCTCCTGCGGGATATCTACGGCGTGCCGGCGGCTGAGTACCGAAAAAACCTCGCTCTGCTCGTGGATACGCTGGAGCTTCACGGCCTGGGCAACCCCCCCGTCCGCCAGCTCAGCCTGGGCCAGCGCATGCGTTGCGAACTGGCTGCCTCCCTCCTGCACGGTCCGGAGATCCTCTTCTTGGACGAACCGACCATCGGCCTGGATGCCCTCTCCAAACTGGCGGTCCGCCGGTTTATCAGGACGATCAACGAGGAGAAAGGCGTGACGGTCATCCTCACCACCCATGACATGAACGACATCGAAGCGCTGGCCACAAGGATCCTCCTGATCGGCCGAGGCCGGATCCTCTATGACGGCCAGTTACGAAACCTCAAGGATCGCCTCCTGAGGCGGAAGACGGTCACCGTGGATTTCCTGGAAAACGCGGCAAGCGCCGTTCCAGTGGCGATCGAAGGCGCGACGTTACTTTCCTGGACGCCGCCACGTGCCAGTTTCAGCGTGGACACGGACCGCACCTCGGTCTCGGCCGTCATAAGCGCGCTCTCCCGGCGGCTCGAGCTGGTCGACCTCAGCGTGGAGGCGCCGCCCATCGAAGAGCTCATCGCCGGGCTTTATCGGGAGTACTCCCTATGAGAGCCTACCTTTCGGTGCTGAGGCTCCGACTTATCAACGGTCTGCAATACCGGGCCGCCGCCCTGGCCGGTCTGGCCACCCAGTTTTTCTGGGGTTTTATACTGATCATGGTCTACGAAGCATTTTATAGCCAGGTGGCAGGACCTCAACCGATCGCGCTCCGGCAACTCATAACTTACATCTGGCTGCAACAGGCTTTTCTGGTTCTGATCATGTTCTGGATACGCGATCACGAGCTCTTTAACCTGATCACCAGCGGCGACATAGCCTACGAGCTCTGCCGGCCCTGCGGCCTCTACGGATTCTGGTTCGCCAAACTCACGGCGCAAAGGCTCTCCGGCGCCTTGTTGCGTTGTTTTCCCCTCCTGGCCGTCGCCTATTTGCTACCTGAGCCGTACAGACTGACCTTGCCGCCGGATCCCGCGGCTTTCGGCCTCTTTATAGTCGCACTCCTCCTGGGCTTGGTGGTCGTGGTCGCCATCTCCATGCTCATTTACATCTCGGTCTTCTACACCATGTCACCGGCGGGTTCCATGCTCTTCTTCAGCGTCCTCGGGGATTTCTTCGCCGGGTCGATCATCCCTATCCCGCTGATGCCGGAATGGCTGCAGACCATCGCCTATCTCTTCCCCTTCCGCCTGACGGCGGATCTGCCGTTCCGGATCTATACGGGGCATATACCGTGGCCGGAGGCGTTAACCGGTATCCTCACCCAACTCCTCTGGGCGGCGGTCTTGATCGGATGCGGGCTGATGGTTTTGGAGAAAGCCCTTCGCCGGGTGGTCGTGCAAGGAGGTTGATGATGGCGGATGAAACTTTATTTCAAATACCTCTCGATCCTCCTCAAATCCCAGATGGAGTACGGGACCTCCTTCTGGCTCCTCGTCCTCGGGCAATTCTTCGTCCCTCTTTCCGTTTTCGCCGGGCTTTATCTTCTCTTCGGGCGTTTCGGGCAGATCAAGGGATGGAGCTTCTTCGAGGTCGCGCTCTGCTTCGCCGTGATTCACATGGCCTTTGCCATCAGTGAGTGTTGTGCCCGGGGATTCGATACCTTCTCCACCTTGGTGGCAAGCGGCGAGTTTGACCGGCTCCTCGTCCGGCCGCGGAGCACTGTCCTCCAGGTCCTCGGCTCCCGTTTTGAATTCACCCGGATCGGCCGGCTCCTTCAGCGCGGCGCTGTACTCGTCTGGGCCCGTCTCAATCTTTCGATCTCCTGGAATATCTGGAAGATCGCCACTCTGATCCTGATGGTGGCGAGCGGCGTCTTCATCTTCACCGGTATCTTCATCCTGTCCGCCACTTTATGCTTCTGGACCATCCAGGGTCTCGAGGTGGCCAATATCTTCACGGACGGCGGCCGGGAGATGGCCCAATACCCGCTGGATATCTACAAGAAATGGCTGGCGCGCTTCTTTACCTTCGTCATCCCATTCGGATGCGTGAATTATCTACCCTTGATGTATCTCCTGGACAAAATGGAAGGCCGGGGGATACTCCATATGCTGTCCCCGCTGGCGGGGATGGCTTTTATCTTCCCCTCTCTCCTGATCTGGAGGTTCGGGGTGCGGCATTAC
>JAAYXC010000374.1 GCA_012516115.1 Bacillota bacterium
CTCCTGTGCATACGGTTAGGAAAAAGGAGGCGGGAAAGATGCGGGTGTTTTTTCTCTTCCCGGGCAAAGGATGGAGCCACGCGTTGGTGGCCTTCGTGGCCCTCCTCGGCGGGATCCTCCTCGGTCGTCTGAGCGTCTTCTGGCCGATCCAACCGACTCTGGCCGAAATGCCCCTTTTCTACGTGAAAACCGAAGAACCCAAAGTGGCTTTGACCTTCGATATCTCCTGGGGCGAGAAGACCCTCCCCTTGGTGCTTCCCATCCTGGCCCGGATGAAGGTCCGGGCCACCTTCTTCCTCTCCGGTCCCTGGGCCGAAAAGCATCCGAACCTGGTCAAGGCCATCCAGGCCGGCGGCCACGAGATCGCCAGTCACGGCCAGGAACACGTTAATCTAAGCCAGTATCCGGAAGAAACGATCAGGGAAAACATCGGCCGCGCCCACCGTATACTCATGCGGCTAACCCAGGGCCGGGTGGCCTATTTCTTCCGGCCGCCGAACGGCGACTACGACGACCTGGTGGTGGTCACCGCCCGTAGCCAGAACTACGAGACGGTCATCTGGGCCGTGGACTCGCTGGACTGGCAAAATCCCGGGGTAGAGTACATGGTCCGCCGGGTGGTGGAAAAGACCTTCCCGGGTGCTATTATTCTCTGCCATGCCAGCGACAGCAGTCGTCAGATCCACGAGGCCCTGCCGGGAATGATCGAGGGATTGCGGGCAAAAGGGTACCAGTTCGTCACCCTCTCCGAGCTGGTCCGCTGTGGTCAACCAGGCCGGGACGACCCGCGGCGATAGTCAGGGGCGGATGGCGATGACCCCACGTTCTCCTTCGCGCCGGAGACTGAGGCCGAAAGCGACGGAATAACGCTGAAGGTCGGCCAGGACCCTTATGGCGTCTTCGCCTTTTCGCAGACGTGTCTGGAAGGCCACCTCGCGGGTGTAGACGTTTACCGGATAAACCCAGGCCGTAAGGGGACCTCCCCGGTCCAGCTCCACCAGGAGGATGACGCTGTCTTTGGCCCGCGCGGCATAGGAGCCGAAGGCAAAATTTCCCAAACTATAGGCGATCAGACCACCGTGGTAGACTTCGAAGCCCTGCAGGACATGCGGATGGTGGCCGAGGACGAGACTGGCACCGAGGTCGATGGCCAACCGCGCCAGCCGACGCTGATAATCACGGGGATAATTGACCCCTTCCCCGCTCCAGTGGAAACAGACCACCACCAGATCGGCTTTTTCCTTGGCCGCCGGGATATCGGCCCTGAGGTAGGCTTCGTACCCGGGAGCCGTGCCGGGCCGGGAAGACGTGGCATAAAACTCCGTGGGGTAGGTGAGGGAATAGGCGAGGAAGGCCAGACGAAGCCCGTTGACGGTAAGGGAAGCCGGCGCCCTGGCCGCGGCCAGGTTTATCCCGGCGCCGCAATGCGCTATACCTTCCCGGTCCAGGAGCTGGATGGTCTCGGCCAGCGGCGACCAGCCGTAGTCCATGGCGTGGTTGTTGGCCAGGCTTACCACGTTAAAACCCCCGCTCGTCAAGGCCGCCACGGCCTCCGGCTCGGCCCGGAGGGTATACTGCTTCGGAACGTAGACCCGACCGGCCCGGGAGAGGACGGATTCGAGATTACCCACCCTCAGGTCGGCCTGCCGCAGGACCTCGATTGTCCCCCGCCAGGGGTAGTCCGGGCCTTCGCGCCGGATCCGCTCGCCCAGACCTCCCCCGAGATAGATATCCCCCACGGCGGCCAGAAGAACCCGTGGTTCGGCGGCCGGAGGGGGACCCTCTTCGGCGAAGGAAATGAAAAAAATGACAGCGGAAAGTATGGACAAGACCGCGCCAAAAACCAACGGCTTCCGCATGTGATCGCCCTCCCGCGCCTATCTTCCCATAAAACTCCTTTCGGTGTCAAGCGGGGAGGATTCGGCCGGCCGGTGCGGAAGGAAATATACTAGCAAAACCCGGGGGGGGGTGGGCCATGGAAGCATACCATGACGGTCGCCCATCCGCAGACGAAGTCTATCTCCGTATCTGCCGGGTCGTGGCCGAACGCTCGACGTGCCTCCGCCGGCATTTGGGGGCGGTGATCGTCAAAGATGGCCAGATCACAGGCATCGGCATCAACGGGGCCCCCAAGGGTCTTTCGCCGTGTGCCTCCGTGGGTTGCATACGCGAGATACAAGGGATAGCCAGCGGCACCCAGATCGAGATCTGCCGTGGTATTCACGCCGAGCAAAACGCCATTCTCCAAGCGGGCCTGGCGGGTAGCCAGGGCGCAGTACTATATACCAACGGTTTCCCCTGCGAGGTCTGCGCCAAGCTGTGCATCCAGGCGGAGATCGCGCGGGTGGTGGCGAGCGGCGACTACCCGGACCGCCGGGGACTGGATCTCTTGTTCCAGGCGGGGATCGAAGTGGTAATCCTTCCGCCGCTGGAGGAGGTCCGGTGACTGGACGACTATTATTTGAGGGCCCCCGCGCTGCCGGCGGATCTGGTGGCCATGCTTGCTTTGAACCGCGGCTTCACCGGCCCCCATCGAGCGCGGCGAAGCAATGATATCGGTCAATCTCGCATATTCATCCGCGACTGGACCGATGGCCGCGATCTCCATGAGCTTTACCAAAATATTTCTGCAGCATCTCCGGCAGCCAGGGGTAATGAGCTCGTAAAGGACGGGCCCGGGAACGACGATATTCCCCGAAAACAAATTCTGCAATATGTCAAACGGTATAAGGCATCCATTCGTATGCTGTTTTACCCTCCGGAATGCCTTCCAAAAAAGCCCGGCTCACCGAGAACCTGATCGCCACCCGATCGGATAAAAAATACGGACTCGTAAAGCTTAAACCGTATCCAAAATCTTGATCAAATTCATGCAAAGAATATCCAAGCGATAACTTTGTATATTCGGCGGTATCTTCATTTTGAGCCAGACACTTGAAAAATTTATGCCAATTAATAACCCGATAACCACAAAAATGATTTTCCTCTTCACTTAAATCCCTCTCTTTATTTAAATTAAGCCACTTCAACCCATGGTGCGTTCATCCAATCCCACCGGGGTGGCCTTTACGAATGACCCGGTGGGCTCCCTTGCCCTGCGACCATCCGGATGATCGCCTCCAGTTGCCGGAGGTAGGCCGCGAAGGCCTCCCGGCCGGAAGGGGTGAGCCGGTAGAGCGTCTTTGGTTTGCGTCCGGCGAACTTCTTTTCTACTTCCAGATAACCCGCTTCCTCGAAGACCCGGAGATGGGCGCTGAGGTTACCAATCGGTCAATCCCAAAAGCGACTTTAAGGCGGAGAAATCCATCTCGCCCATGGTGGTAAGGGCGGTCATGATGCCCAGACGGGCCTTGGCTTGGAAGAGATCGTTTAGCCCTTTTAGGATCTGTTCATCCATCTTTCTTCGCGCTCTTTCTGAGCAAGAATCCCGTGAGGGCCAGTCCTCCGCCGCCCCCTATCGCCGACCAGACCCGATGGATCGGTGCCCGGAAAAAAGAGCCCTACCACGGCCACGAGGACGAGCCACCCCCCGAGCAAAAGCAGCGACCGGCCCATAAAGACCCCGGCGGCGAGATAGATCACGCCAACCTGAAACGGCCAGTAAGCGTTTAAAAGCCGCTCGTTTCCGGTGAGGGTCAGCAATAGGACGAAAAGGCAGCCCGCGGCGACCAACAAAATCAGGCTCAACCAACCGAGCTTTTCAGCAGGGGAGGAACCGGTTGCCCTTTCTTGCCCCTTTAAAACCGATGACGGCCGAGATAAAGCCGCCAAGAAGGCAGAGTACCGGCCAGACCAGGTCCGGCGGTAACCATATCGTCCCAAGATAACCCACGAGCCAAAGAAACCCCCAGAGCAGAAAATAAGGATGGCCTTCCTCGGCCCGTAAACGGGTCTGGGCCACCAGCTCCTGGAGCTAGGCGAGCTGGGTCAATGCTTCTTGCGTTTTAACTTGACCGTAATTTGTCAAGCTAATCTTTGCCCGAATAGGTCGGGCCACCCGCCTGGTCTTAAAACCCCCGACCGTGGAAAGACTATCCCTTGAAGAACCGCCATGGGGAGGAAAAGGGGCTTGCGGCGTCTTTTGCTCTTGTCCTTGTCGGTATTCCTTTGCTTTATGACCCTGCCTGCCTTCGGCGAGGTGCCACCCTTCGGCCAGGCGCCCCTGGTCGAACCGGGTTTTGATATCGCGGCCAAGGCCGCCCTGCTCCTCGAACCGGAGAGCAACACGCTTCTCTATGCCAAAGATATCCACCGCCGTCTCCCGCCCGCCAGCCTCACGAAGATCGTCTCCATGCTCCTCATTATGGAAGCCGTCGACGAAGGACGCGTTCGTCTCGACGAGCCCGTGACCACCAGCGCCCACGCAGCCGGGATCGGTGGCTCACAGGTCTACCTCAAGGAAGGTGAGGTCTTCCCCCTCGAAAAACTCCTCATCGCCATCGCCGTGGAGTCGGCCAACGATGCCACCACGGCCGTGGCCGAACATCTTTACTCCACCGAGGAAGACTTCGTGCGGATGATGAACCTCCGGGCCCGGAAACTGGGGATGAAAAACAGCCATTTCACCAACCCGCACGGGTTACCCGATCCGGAACACTATACCTCGGCGGCGGATATCGCCGTCGCCGCCCGGGAATTGATCGTTAAGCATCCCCGGATCCTCCGTTACACCTCCATCTGGCAGTACGAATTCCGACCGGAAAAGACCGTCCTGCTCAACACGAACGAACTCATCCGCGATTACCGCGGAGCCGACGGTCTGAAGACCGGGCATACCCAGGAAGCCGGTTGGTGCCTGGTGGGTACCGCCCGCCGCGCGGAGATGCGTCTGATCGCGGTGGTCATGGGCGCCGCTGATAATGCTGCCCGTCTCCGGGAGACCAAGCGCCTTCTCGATTATGGTTTTCGCAACTTCGAAGTCTTGACCGTGGCCCAAAAGGGACAGGAACTGGGTCGGGTCAGGGTCCCCGAGGCCTGGCCCTCCCGGGTCAAGGTCACCGCGCCCCAAAAGATCGTGGCCGTGGTGCCGCGGGGCAAGGCACGGCTGGCGGAGACGAAGCTCACCCCCCATCCCGGCCTCCGCGTCCCGGTGGCCAAAGGGGAACCGCTGGCCGACCTGACCGTCTTCTACCGGGGAAAAAAGGTAAGCCGCCAGATCATCCCGGCGGCCCGGCCCATAGGACGGGCCAACATCATTATCCGGGGGTGGCGGGCCTTCATCCGGTGGGTCCTGGGTCTCTTCCGGTAGTATCAAACGGACAGGAAATGGCGTTTAACGTTCCTCGACGGGCTTGTTGTCTGGCGACCGCACCCACGCGGCGTAGGCGAAGGATGAGGGTGAAGGGAAACGAGTCCCGGAGAAAGCAGGATACTGGCAGGAGGAAAACGATAATGGGTGAACAGCGCGTCCCACCGGCCATCGGTACTGAGACCGGTCCTCCGTATCCTCCCCGGCGCGGTCATCCCAAACCGCGGGAGATCAAATCCCAAAAAGCCCAGAAGGAAAGCGGCCATGGGCCGGGGACGACCAAGAACGTAAAACTAAAGATGGCGACCAAAGTCCGCGGGAGAGACTGAACGACTCCTCCCCTCCCCGGGGGTGAAGAAAGATCCGCCGCCGAACCGTCTTCTTCTTGTCCGGCCTGGCCTTGCTCGTACTCATCGGGGCGGGGGCCTTCTTCTACGCCCTTTGGGCCCCGGTGGAACTCGAAGCCCGCCTGACCACGGCCGCCCGGGGTTCGGTCGTCTTCGACCGGAACGGAACCCGCGTGGCCACCCTCTAAGAAGGGAACCGCCTTTGGGTTCCTTTGACCGAGATCCCTCTTTTTCTACGGCAGGCAGTCATCGCCACCGAGGATGCGCGTTTTTACCGCCACCACGGGATCGATCTGCGCGGTCTGGCCCGGGCCTTTTTTCATAACCTCCGCGCCGGACGGATCGAGCAGGGCGGGAGTACCATCACCCAACAACTGGCCAAGATCACCTTCCTTACCCCGGAGCGGACCATCTGGCGCAAGATCGCCGACATGGCTTATGCCGTCCGCCTGGAGCGACGCTACAGCAAAGACGAGATCCTCCGTTTTTACCTAAACCAGATCTATCTAGGCCACGGTGCCTTCGGGATGGAAGCAGCGGCCCAGACCTATTTCGGTCGTCATGTCTGGGAAATAAACCATAAAGAAGCGATGCTCCTGGCCGGGCTGATCAGGGGTCCGGAGAGGTATTCACCCTTTCGGAACAAGCAAGCGGCCGCAGAAAGGATCCAGACCGTGGCCGAACTGATGCAACGTTACGGTGGCCTAACCGAAGAAGAAAGCCAGCGCTTCCTCCGCGAGCCCCTGCGCCTCCTTCCGGCTCCCGGCCGCCTGCAGGGCGGGTACTTCGTGGCCCAGCTCATCGCCGATCTCCGCACGCGGTTCGGTTGGTCCGAGGAGTTCATCCGCCGCGGGGGTCTCGAGATCTGGACGACCATGGACCTGAAGATGCAACGCGCGGCGGAAGAGACCATCCGGCTTCTTCCCATAGGCTACCGCGACGCGGAGGGTATTCCCCAACCGGAAGGGGCCATCGTGGCCATGGAACCCAATGAAGGGGCCGTCCGCGTTCTGGTCGGCGGCCGCGATCATCTCCTCACCCCTTTAAACCGGGCCACCCGCGCTCACCGCCAGCCCGGTTCGGCCATCAAACCCTTTGCCTATGCCGCGGCCCTAGAGGCGGGTTTTTCGCCGGAAACGATCTACCCCGATGAACCCACCGTTTTCTGGATCGACGGCCGAACCTGGCAACCCCGTAACTATGACGATATCTACCGGGGACCCATCACCCTCCGGGAAGCCCTCGTCTATTCGGTCAACGTGGTGGCCGCCTCTCTCGTCCGGGATCTCGGTCCTCGCCGGGTCTTCGAGCTGGCCCGCCGGATGGGGCTTGAAAGCCTCGTCCCCTCCGGAAAACGGAATGACGTGGGCCTGGCGCCTTTGGCCTTGGGCGGTCTCACCCGGGGGGTAACGCCCTTTGAACTCACCGCCGCCTATGCCGCCTTCGCCAACGGCGGTTTCCGCGTGCGGCCTTTCCTTTTCACCCGCATTCTCGATCGCCGGGGACGGGTCATTGCCGCCGAAACCCCGCGACGGGAACGGGTCATCACCCCCCGGACGGCGGCCTTGATGACCGAGATGATGCAGGGAGTGGTGGAGCGGGGCACGGGGGTCCGGGCCAGGATCGACCGTCCGGCGGCGGGCAAAACTGGGACGACCTCGGACTACAGCGACGGCTGGTTCATCGGTTATACCCCGGAGCTCCTCGCCGGCGTCTGGATCGGGAACGATCAAAGCAATCGGCCGATGAAGACGGCCGAAGGATATCTGGGCAGCGGGACGGCCGCCTCCCTCTGGGCCGCCTTCATGAACCGCGCCTTGAACCTCGAGTCCGCCTCCCCTGCTCCACCGCAGGAATCGCCTTCCCGGTGACGAAATCTATAGTTATCTTTTAAGAAGGTTGCCGACCAGGGAGGTAAAGCCACGTGGAACTCTTCATCCTGGGCGTCGAAAGTCCTTATCCCCGGCGTGGCCGGGCCACCTTAGGTTATACCCTCATGCAGGAGGGGTTCCTCCTCGTGCTGGAGACGGGGTTCGGCATCCACCGCCGTCTGGCCGAGGAAGGCCTGCTCGACCGGGTGGAGGGAATCCTCTTGAGCCACCTCCACTGCGACCACAGCGCCGACCTGCCGGCCGTGATCCTCGGTGTCACCGTCGGCCGGGGGAGAAAGGAGCCCCTGCCGGTTTACCTGCCGCCCGGCGAGGTCGCGCGCCTCCGGGAGTGGCTTTGTGCCTGTGGCTTCGCTTTCGTCCTCGAACATACGGACCTCCGGGAGCTGGCCTACGATGAACCGACGGCCATCGGGCCTTTCCGAGTAACCATGGGCCGCGCGGCCCACAGCCTCCCGGCCGGCATCTTCACTTTCACCGCCGCCGGAACCAAATTCGTCTACACGGGCGATACCGGCGATTGCCCTCCCCTCCGCGCGGCCATCCCCGGCGCCGATCTTCTTCTGGCGGAAGCGACCCCCCTCCGCCCGGAAGAGGCGGCGGTCAAAGGCCATCTCACCGCGCCCGCCCTGGGCGAAATGGCCCGCGCGGCCGGCGTCCGTCGTCTCGTCATCACCCATTTCATGCCGGGTGAAGAACCCGCCGCCCTGGCCGAAAAAGCCACGGTCGCCTTCGGCGCCCCGGTGACGGCGGCCGAAGAAGGGCTTCATCTGGTAATCTAAGAAAGCCCGGAGAAAAGGTCATGGTCGTGGCAAGCGCAGAGGTGGAGCTGTTTTTACCCGGTTGCCAATCCTTAAAAGACAAGC
>JAAYXC010000375.1 GCA_012516115.1 Bacillota bacterium
ATCTTACCCCGGCCGAGGTGGCCGAGAAGCTCACCATGGCCGGGATCGCCGTAGAAGGGGTCCATGATCTGGCCGCGCCGCTTCGTGGAGTGGTTGTCGGGCGCATCCTGCGGCTTGACCCCCATCCTTCTGTCGGCCGTTGGCAGATCGCCGTCACCGATTGGGGGGAAGGCCCACGTAATTTGATAACCGCCGCGCGGAACATCAAGCCCGGCGACCTCGTGCCCGTGGCGCCACCGGGGACGCCCTTGCCCGGCGGGCAGACCATCGGCACGGTCGAATTCGCAGGGGTGATCTCCGAAGGTATGCTCTGCTCCGGGGCCGAGCTCGGTCTGGAGAAGCATTCCGAGGGTATTCTCGTTCTCATGGGGGACTGGGCACCCGGGACTCCGGCCGCCCGGGCCTTGGGTCTGGAAGAAGTGGTCCTGGAACTGGAGCTTACGCCGAACCGGGCGGACTGTCTCGGCATTTTCGGCGTGGCACGGGAGGTGGCGGCGATCACCGGAGGCGAACTACGGCCGCCTGAAACCGCCCTTCCCGTGACCGGCCCGGAGGAAGCCCCCTCCCTGGTGGGGGTCTTGGTGGAAGCCCCGGACCTCGCCCCGCGATACTGCGGCAAGGTCTTCCTCGACCTTAAGATCGGACCTTCACCCGCCTGGATGCAGTGGCGGTTACGGGCGGCTGGGTTACGGCCCATTAACAACGTGGTCGATATTACGAATTACGTCATGCTCGAGCTCAATCAACCGCTCCATGCCTTCGATCTCGACCGGGTGGCCGGGCGCCAATTCATCGTCCGCCGCGCTCGACCGGGCGAGACGCTGCGCACTTTAGACGGGGTCGAACGGGATCTCCCGGCAGAAGCCCTTCTCATCGCCGACCCGGCCGGTCCGCTAGGATTAGCCGGGATCATGGGCGGGGCTTCTTCCGAGGTGACGGAGGAGACGAAGGCTATCTTTTTGGAAGGCGCTTTCTTCGCGCGGACAGGGATTCGTCGTACGGCCAAGGCCATGGGGATGCGGACCGAAGCCTCTTACCGCTTCGAACGCGGGATCGATCCATTAGGGGTGCCCCGGGCTTTAGATCGGGCCGCCTATCTGCTCTTGACCATGGGCGCGGGTCGGGTGGCCACGGGCACGATCGATGTCGCCGCCGACATTTGGGCCAAAAAAGAGATCCGGACAAGCTGAAAGAGGATCAACGCCCTCCTCGGCACGGACTTGCCGGCCGAGGCGATCGCCGGTTATCTTTCCCGGTTGGGAATGGAAACGAATATCTCCGCCGACGGCACGCTCACGGTGGAGGTTCCGACCTTCCGCGGAGATATCGAGGGCCCGGCCGACCTGGCCGAGGAAGTGGCCCGCCTCCACGGCTACGACCGCCTGCCCTCCACCTATCCACCGAGCGAGCAGATCGGACGGCGGACCGCTTCCCAGGATTTTGTTTATCGAACGCGTCGACTCCTGCGGGGTCTGGGCCAGACCGAGGTAGTAACCTATAGTTTCGCCTCCACCCGGCTCTTCGATCGTCTGGGACTGCCGGAGGACGACCCCGCGCGGCAGGCCATCCGCCTCCTGGATCCTCTCAGTGATGACTGGGAATACATGCGGACGACCCTTCTCGGTGGCATCCTCGAGGTGTTGGCTACCAATCTCCGCCGGGGGGTGACGGAGACGGCCGTCTTCGAGGTGGCCCGGGTCTATCTACCCGTGCCGGGACAAGAACTCCCCCGCGAACCGCTTCATCTTGCCGGTGGGCTTATGGGTAACGCCACGCCGCGTTTCTGGGCGGAAAGGCCACGACCCTTCGACTTTTACGATCTAAAGGGCCTCCTCCAGGCCCTCTTCGAGGGACTGGGGGTGGAAGGAGCCACGTTTCTCCCGGGTACCCATCCCACTTTCCATCCCGGCCGGTGTGCAACGGTAAGGGCGCCGGACGGCGCCGTTCTGGGATATCTCGGCGAGCTCCATCCACGGGTCTATGCGGCCTTCGATCTCCGGCCGCCGGTGCTCGTCTACGAACTCGACCTGGAAACCCTGGCCGGGCTGGTCCGTCCTTTGCGCCAGGCCGCTTCTCCGCCGCGGTTCCCGGCCGTGGCCCGCGACCTGGCTCTCCTCGTGCCCGAGGATCTCCCCCTACCCGTCCTGGAGGAGTCCCTCCGAAACCTCGGTGGGCCGGCGCTCGTCTCGGTCGAGCTCTTCGACGTCTATACCGGCCCTCAGGTGGGGAAGGGCAAAAAGAGCATGGCCTTCAGCCTGGTTTTCCGTTCCGAAGAGCGCACCTTGACCGATGAGGAAGTCAACGAAGCGATGGAGAGGATCGTCTGTGGGCTCAGGGAGCGGTTCGGGGTGGCGGTGCGGTAGAAACGGGCACAAAGATCCACGTTCTTTCTCCGCATAGGCGACCCTGCGAGGCCCAACAGGTGGCCCCCGACGCGCAGGGTACTGGAGGGAAAACCGTCTTTATCCAGGGATGAGTTCCCGGACCGGGATCTTGGTTCGGTCTGAATCCCTGGATGGAAACGAGGTGGGGTTTCGACGGCCTCTTGGCCGTCGAACACCGCCGGCTTTATCGGCAGCTTCCTTGGACCCCGGCAAGCCAACTTGCCGGGGTTTTTTGTTTCCCTTGACCACCCCCTGCCTCCCGTGGGGAGGCAGGGTGGTCCTTGGCCAAAGAGGCCGGTCCGGTTCGCGGTGGAGTTTTAAAGGATTGAGAGAGAGGTTTTGTAGATGGAGCAAAGTACCCGCCGCGACGTCGACTCAGCCCTACCC
>JAAYXC010000376.1 GCA_012516115.1 Bacillota bacterium
CCTCCCACCCGTCCACCACCACCAGGCTCTTGTCGCCTTTCCGCACGCTGTAGGCGATATGCTCGCCGTCGGCGCTGAAGACCGGCTTTTCGATCCAGTCGTATTTTTCCCCCTCTTTCCCATCCAGCACCACGCACCGCTTCTTATCGCTGTCCATGGCCACATAGGCGATATGCCGCCCATCGGGACTGAAGACCGGTTCGCCCGTCGCGTCGTATTCCGGTCCGGCGCGGCCGTCCACCACCATGAATTGTTTTGTCCCACTGTCCGCCGCGTAGGCGAAACGACGGCCGTCGGGGCTGAAGGTGAGATAGGCCACGAAACTGTGAAGAGTTGACATCTCTTTGCCATCCAGGACTACGAACCATTGATCGCCTTTGGTGGCTCCGTAGGCCAGGCGTTTACCGTCGGGGCTGAAAGTGAGATAACTGAGACTGAGGTATTCCGGACCCGCCCGGCCGTCCACCACCACGGACCATTTCGCGCCTTTTCTGGCCATATAGGCGATACGTTTGCCGTCGGGACTGAAAGTCACCAGGTGGTGGATCTCGTCGTATTCCCCCGGCTGGGCTTGCCCATCGATGATCATGATGGATTTACCGTCCGGCGTTAACTGGGCCCAGACGAGGTGTTGTTCATCGGGACTGCGGGCGATGACGGGTGGATTGGGTAATAAAGGCTCCTGGATCGTCCCGGCGGCTTTCAGACTCCGACCGCCGGGGATAGCGGATCCCACCAGCGTTGCGATCATGATTGCCATAATCAATCCAAATCTGGTTTCTTTCTCCATGATATCTCCTCTTTCCCGTTTTCGCTGGGCAACAGATCTTACTGGGAAAAGGCCGCCCGGCGTTTGGCCGGGCAGCCTTCTTTTCGGCCGCAGATCAAATAGTCCCTTAGATAGCCGGGATATCGCACCAGAACCGGACATCGTCCGTTAAATGCCCGTTGAGTTGCTGGTTCGTCCAGTCGTTCGCCGCTTTGAAGTTCTGAATATCGGTGGTATTGGGGTTGTTCTTACCGGACTCGCCGTTGCGATGGACGGCCCAGTAAAGGTTACCCCAGTAGCTCCTTATCCTGTTCCAGCAGGCCACGTCCGTGCTGCGGCTGCCGTTCATCCCCTGACACCAGGTGCTGTAGCCGCTGCTCGTATTGGCGCACCCGGCGGTACGGGCTTCGTAGAAGTTGGCCTTCGTGACGCCGCAGCAGCATGAGTCGCCGCTCTTGCCGTCACAGAAGGCATAGTTGGTGTCCATCTTCTCCGTTTCCATCATCGCCGCGGCCATCATGTACTGGCTACCTCCGGCGGCCGTAAGTGCCCGTTTATTGGCGCCGAGGCCGGAGACCGTGTAACAACCGCACCTGATGCCGCTCGGGCAGGTAAGGGAACTCGGGCAGGACCCGCTGGTGCCGCCGCCACCGCCGCCGCTGCCGCACTTCGTGCAGTTGCTACAGCTCTGGCCGGCATTTATGCAGTCCTGGCAACCGATGCAGCTCCGGTTGTTTTCCCAGCCCCACCCGGTGTTCTGGTTACAACAAACCGGATAATTGGTCCCATACCAGTTACAGGTCCCGCAACTGGTTTGGGCCGTGACCTTTGCCCCGATCCCTATCAGTAAATAACCGACTGCTGTCAGGGTAACTATCGTCAATATGCTCAATAAACGCCAATGCCTTTTCATTGTTTAACACTCTCCCATTTTGATTATAATAATTAAAATTTTTTCTTTATTTTTAGCATTTTCACCTCCTTTCAACCTCCGCCGTCGCCGGAGGAAATACGCGTCGGCCGCGTTGGGCGTCCGGGCCGCCCGAAGGCCTGGGCGGAACCCGCGGAAAGGTTTCGCGGCGAGGCGGTTCCACGTGGGAAGAGGTTTTATTCCGGGAGGGGCCGGGGGTTCCGTTCCACGCACCCCTCCCGAAAAAAGTCCGTTAGAAATTGACGCCGAGGGCCAGGGTATAAGTGGTGACGGTCTGGGTGGGTTCGACTTTTCGGTCGTAGCTCAAGGTCAGGTCCAGGGTCTCCGAGAACCTCTTGGTGAGGTCGAGACCGTATTCATCGGAGGCGGTCAGCAGGTCTGCTTCGACCGCGAGCTGCCAGGTCTCGGCGAAGGCCCAGGTGAGGGTGAATTCGTGTTCCGTGTCCTTTCCCGTTTCCTGCCGCACGAGAAGCGAAGCGCTCAACGCGTCTCCCTCATAAGATGCGGTGCCCTCGAACTTCGTCGTGTGCGGCAGCGGCGTGGTGTCCCCTTCGTCCTTAGTCTCGTAATAGAGCTTAAGGCTGAAGGGCTTAAAGAGGTCTACGTCCACTTCAATGCTCGGCGCCCTCTTGTCCCAGCCGCCGTCGAGCTTGTGGAAGCAGTCGTAGACCCCGATGAGGCTGAGGCCGTCGACGGGCGCATAGGTGACCTTGCCGTAGAACTTCTGGCAGTTCTCCTTGGACCATTCGGAGTCCGGCGTCACGAAGCCCGGCGTGGTGCGCATGAACTCAAGGTAATAACCCAGGGGTCCCGACGTGCCGTCTTTGAGGACGAGGAAGAGCCCCCAGTTGTCGGTTGAGCCTTCGGCTATACCCGCTTCGGCGCCGAAGTTGGCGAAACCTAACGGTATGGTGGCGTCGATGGCCACGACCTCGCCCGCGCCCCGCACGCCGCTCAGACCTAAGGTCGCCTTACCCACCGGATAGATCATCCGGAGACCGAACAAATTGTAATCTAATTTTTCCCCATCAATGCTGGGACCGCCGGGCAGATAAAGCGCGTTCAGGTGGAGTTTGCCGAAGTTTCTGTTTACCTCCACACCCTTCCAGGTAATCCTCTCGATGTCCAGATCCTCGTTGTCGGGGTCCTCCCAATACAGCTTCATGTAGTCATCGCTGTTGGTGAAGCGGTCGTGGTATAAGATGCGCACGCCGGCCAGGGATAACGTGCCCCGGGCGACCTCGAACTTAGCATCTGAGCCGTCGTCGATATAATCGAGGACCAGATTGGATTGCAGGCCGAAAGAAGTCTTGGCGGTCAGATCTAACCGATAGGTAATGACATCTGGAACCCCGCGCACCTGTACCTTAAGATTGTCGAAATAAATCGAGGTGCCTGCGGGCATGCCCCAGAACTGAACGTCGATCTGCCTTGTTTCTACTGCGGATATTATTATCGGTACCACAACAGTGGATTGACCGGCTGGGAACGTACAATTGTATGGATCCCAGCTCCAAGATGAATTGCGCAGCGCGATGCATCCGTTGATGTCCTGGCCGGTATCATTGTATACATCAAAGGAAAACGCGACATAAGAAGACCAATCTACTTGCCAGTCCATGGGATTATCCGGGCTATTAAAGTCCATCTTGACTTTGATGTCGGCCGGAGTAGCGCTGGTACTGGTGAATTTGACAGAGGTGGAACCTGCAGTTACATGATCCGAAGAAGCTTCGATCGCAACGGGACAGGCCTCGGCTTGCGCCCATCCATCGGTGCCTTCCATCGGATCGATTTGCACCCATTCCGCGGCGATATCAGTGGTTTTGTACTTGACCATGGGGGTGATCCGGCCGCTAAAGCGCACGGCGGGCTTTACTACGCCTTCCGCCCCTTCACCCTCTTCGCCGCCTGCGGGGCCGCCAGCGCCGGCCAATCCAACCATGAGGATGTTATCGATATAGACCGCACCGCTTTTCTCCTGGCCTTCCCAGAAGATGACCACGAACCGTTTGACCTTCTCCAGGTCCACGGGCTTGGCCACGTAGGCCCAGCCGGTGTCGGCGGACTTCCAGTCCGCGGATGTAAGGTCGAAGGTAAGGCCTTTGTTCCAGCCCGGTCCCACGTCGACCATGGGGGACTCCTGCCATTTCCAGCTATCGCCGGTGCAGACGGCGACGGCCACCTGGCCGCCGCTCGTCGCGTTGTAGAGATCCAGCGTGACCGCCTTGGCGCTACTTAAGTCCATGTCTTTATCCATGTAAGCGCAGGCCTTCTGGCCGGGACCGGAGAAGCCGACCTTGAGGGACTGACGGCCCTCGCTGGCGTATTCGGTCGAAAGGGCCACCCCGGTGGCGTTGTTATCCGTCCAGCTGCGATCGGCCGCCCGCCAGGCGGTGTTCTCGCCCTCGAAGCCTTCCCAGGGATCGGCGGCGACGGCCGTGGTCCAGGCCAAGGCGAAGGCGAGCACAAGCCCGATGAACACCATGTCTCTCCTGGACATAAAACCTCCTCCTTGTGAGAATTTGCTTCACGCTTGACCCTTAACGATGAAAGACCGCGAACTCCCAGATCGAGAACCCCCACCCCGTGCCCCGGAC
>JAAYXC010000377.1 GCA_012516115.1 Bacillota bacterium
AGAGGAGCTCCGGTCCGCCCGGGCCGAGGCGGCCGAGCTTCGCGCGCGGCGCTGTCCGGACCACGACGCCCCCCTCTGCCCGAATAATTACCGGCGGCTCAAGAACCGTCTCAAGAAGCGACAGTACAAGCTGGCCCACGCCCGAACCGGGTCGCCGGAGGCGGTCCTGGCCGAGATCGAAGCCCTCCGGAACGAGTTAGCGGGCATCTGCCCCCGGCCCTGCCAGAAGTCCCAGCAGCGACGGTGCCGGAACCTGAAACGCCGCTACGAAGAGGCCACCCAGCTCGGCGGGACCCTCTACCGCCGCGTCTCCGAGATCAAAGTGGCCGGCCGTTTTGCCGAGGCCCTGGCGGAAAAAGAACGGATTTTAACGGAGATGGGCTACCTGCTCGGGGAGACCCTCCTGCCCCGCGGGCTCATGGCGGCGGAGATCTACACCCAGGAACTCCTCCTCACCGAGATCTATTTTGCCGGGATCCTCCACCAGCTGGACGTGGACCAGATCAACGCCTTCCTGGTGGGAGTGGACTACGAACCGCGGAAAGGCGAGCCCTGGCCGCGGGAGTTACCCTTCGACGCGAAACCCATCCGGAAGATCCTCCGCGACCTCCTCTTCCGCTACGGAGTGGAGGAGAAGGACGCCCGTTTCCATCCGGCCCTGGCCAACCTGGCTTACCGTTGGAGTCAGGGTTGCAGTTTCGCCGAGCTCCTTAAGCACCGTCCCGAGAGCGTCCAGGAGGGAGACATCGTCATCGCTTTCCGCCGGGAGATCGATCTCCTCCGCCAGCTCCGGGTGGCTTGCCGCCACGACGAGGCCCTCGCGGAGAAACTCCGCGAGTGTATGTACCGCATGGATCGCGATCTCATCCAGGTCCGGTTGTAAACGGCCGTAAGGAGCCGGTTTGCTATAGATAACTTGGCTTTTGGGGAGTGAACCAGCTTGAACAAGGGTTGTCTAGGGGTAGCCGTTATTCTCGGTGGTTTGTTATTACTGGCTTTCATATTGGTCATCTACGGGATTAACTTTAATAACACCGTCATCCGGATGCAGGAGAACATCGATAACCAGTGGGCCCAGATCGATAACCAGCTCTTGCGGCGGAGCGACCTCATCCCCAACCTGGTGAACACGGTCAAAGGTTATGCCAAGCACGAAAAAGAGATCTTCACCAACCTCAATAACGCCCGTAATCAGCTTTTGGCCGCCAATACCGTGGCGGAAAAGGCCCAGGCCGCCGGGAGCTTCGAGGCGGCGTTAAACCGGCTTTTGGCCGTGGTGGAGAACTATCCGAACCTCAAGGCGGACCAGCAGTTCCTCCGCCTCCAGGACGAGCTGGCCGGCACGGAGAATCGCCTGGCGGTGGAACGTAAGCGTTACAACGACCTGGTACGGGACTATAACGCCAAGATCAAGCAGTTCCCCGGATCCATCATCGCCGGGATCATCGGCGCCCGGGCGCGGGAGTATTTCGAGGTACCGGAGACGGCCAAGGCCGCCCCCCAGGTGGTCTTTTAACAAGTAATTTTCTTTTGCCAAGTATTTTATCTCTCACAAAGGCACCAAGATCGCTAAGATCACCAAGAAATATTACGTTTTTGTAGAGATTATTTAAAGACAATAAAAAGATTTAATTAGTTCTTGGTGATCTTTGTGAGTTTTGTGGGAGATCGATCTTAACGCAAAAAGAAGGCGTCAAGGGCGGAAAGGTGGCGGCGATTTGAAGGGGCCTTTCGTGACCATGAGAAAATTCGTCTTCGGTTTGGCCTTGCTTTTGCTCCTGGCGGGGCAGGCCCTCGGCCGGGAGGGCTTTCCCCCCTTGACCGGCCGGGGGGTGGACGAGGCGGATCTTTTCACGCCGGCGGAGGAAGAGGAGCTGGACCGTATCTTGGCCGAGTTCGAGGCGGCCACGACCAACCAGTTCGTGGTGGTGGCCCTCCGGACCCTGGGCGGGGACGACATCAAGCAATACGCGGCCGAGTTGGGACATCATTGGGGGATCGGCCAAAAGGGTAAGGATAACGGCGCCATCTTGCTCATCGCCGTGGACGACCGGGAAGTGGCCATCCAGGTCGGCTACGGCCTGGAGGAGAAGCTGACCGACGGGACTTGTGGTGATATTATCAGGGAGAAGATCATCCCCTTCTTTAAGGAGGGTGATTATTATACCGG
>JAAYXC010000469.1 GCA_012516115.1 Bacillota bacterium
CACTACGACGGCACTGAACAGCCACGTGAACAACAAGAGCAATCCGCATGGAGTAACCGCTGCTCAGATAGGTGCAGAAACGCCTAGTGGAGCGCAGGCGAAGGTTGATTCCCACGCTAATGCTACGTCTGTGCATGGTGCCACATCCAGCCCCACGGCGAGTAGGCTTGTGATCCGAGACGCAAACGGCCGTGCCCAATTTGCTGATCCCGTCAATGCTCAGGACGCGGCAACTAAAGCATGGGTTGAGGGCAACTGCTACCTCCAGTCGCAGTGGGGCAGATCCGTCGCAACTGCCGGGTACATCCGATTCCCCAACGGGATCATCTTGCAGTGGGGCACGTCTCCGAGCGGGTCAAGCAGTCCGGTCTCGGTTACGTTCCCGATTGCTTTCCCGAACATATGCCTCGGGGCGGTGACCAGTAAGGTGAGCGGACAGACGTACGAGGCGATCACGGGGGATTATTCGAACATCGGGATGACGGTCGTCAACAATCCCGAAGGGCTTAACACCGGGATGACTCGCTACTTCGCAATCGGCTATTGAGGGGAGGCACCGGACCAGATGACACAGGACCACAAGCCACAGGTCGAGCCGACACAGGGGAAGCTGGCGCGGTTCGATGCCACCGGCAGGCCGCTGGCATTCTTCGACCCGGCGCTCGACTACCCCGGTGAGGACCTGTCCGACACGGTGCAGATCACGGACGAGCAATGGCTGGAATTCCTCAACAACCCTGGCGCGCGGCGCTGGGACGGGCACCAGGTGGTGCCGTGCGATCCACCGACGCAGCCGCTCACATGGGAGGATGTACGAGCCCGCCGCGATGCCCTGTTGCGCGAGTCGGACTGGACGCAGCTTCCCGACGCACCGATGGACGCATCTCTGCGCGCTGCCTGGGCGCAGTATCGTCAGGCGCTGCGGGACCTTCCGCAGGTTTTTCTCGACCCGGCGGACGTCGTATGGCCGGCACCGCCAACAGAGCCGGCACAGTAAGACCTGGTTTGGGAGCCGCCTGCGGGCGACTGTTTCGCGCCCCGCACGGGGCGCTTTTTGATGCCCACATATCCACAGGGGCGGCTTAGTTGTGTGCAGGAAGCTCCTCCCCCATGCAGAACGTTCCAGGTGAATTGGGGGAGGTGGTCGTGTGAGGAAAGCTGTGCTGGTTGGGCTGGTTTTGTTAGTGTGTGTAGGGCTGGCGGGGTGCTACCGGACGGATCACGCACTTATCATCAACGAGGACTGGGAGGCGGTCGTGACGGCTTCCGTCTTTCAGCCGTTTGAGGATTCGGTGGAACAGATGAACGACCTGAAAACCAGGATTGAACTGCTGTTGCCGTTTGCCAATGCTCGGATAGAGAACCTATCGAGCGGGCCGCTATCGATAGGGTTTGATCCAATGCCGTTTGATCAGTTGCCGTTTGCCTGACGTGAGGAGTTGGTTAATGGCGATTGGCGGGTTTCCGTCGAACTCCCTCGTTTGGTCACAGCAGTTGATAGTGAGGGAGATCCCATAGGTCCGTTGATGGCTTTCACTTTGTACCTGCCTGGGACTGTTATTGATGCCAACACTCTCACGATAGACAATGAGTATGTAATGCAGACCTATAGTGTGCAGGCGAGCGGAGAGCAGCGGTATCGTGGGTTCTTAGTCCAGCCGTGATGGCCGAGCCCGTTACGCTCTGGGCCATTTTCAGGCCGCGGGCCTGGGATGTATCGGAGTCGACAAGTGCTGATATGTAGATGATCATTCGGACGTAACGTACGTAACGTAGTAGCTTAGCCGCTCCACACGGGGGCGGCTTCGCTGTGTACTGGGATGTA
>JAAYXC010000378.1 GCA_012516115.1 Bacillota bacterium
ATCATGGCCGCTGCGCTCCCGCCCGGGACGGGGACCATGGCCGCCATCCTGGGGCTTGAAGGAGAAGTTTTGGAGAAGGTGCTTACCGAAGCAAGGGGCCTTGGGGTGGTTGAACCGGCCACGTTAAACTGCCCCGGCCAGGTGGTGGTGGCTGGGGAGGCGGCGGCCGTGGCCGCGGCCGGTCGTCTGGCCCTGGCGGCCGGAGCGAGCCGGGTCGTGCCGCTGGCGGTGAGCGGTCCCTTCCATTCCTCTTTAATGCGGGGGGCGGCCGAGGAGTTCGCACGGGAGTTGGCCAAGGCCGATCTTCGTCCGGCCCGTATACCCGTAGTGGCCAACGTGACCGCCGGGCCGGTGACGGATCCGGAGGAGATAAGACGTCTGCTGGTGGCCCAGGTTTATTCCCCCGTGCGGTGGGAAGAGTCGGTCCGTTACATGTTGGCCGCCGGTGTCGAAGCCTTCCTGGAACTTGGCCCTGGCCGAGTCCTCGCCGGGCTTATCCGGCGGATAAGCCGCGAGACGAAGCCCATCGGCCTCGGAGATGAAACCGGGCGCAAAGAGGCACTTGCATTTTTGGGGGAGGTCTAGTAATATGTTGTTAGCCAACCAGGTGGCCCTCGTGACTGGGGCGCAGCGCGGCATTGGCCGGGCCATTGCTGAGGCTCTGGGTGCCCAAGGCGCAAGTTTGGTCCTCCAGGATATCCTTCCCGCATTGGAGGAAACTGTGGCCGAGTTAGTCGCCAAAGGCTATAGAGTAGAAGGAGTCGTCGGCAATGTGGCCCGGTTTTCTGATGCCGAGGCCATGGTGGAGACGGCCCTCCGGGCTTACGGAAGGCTGGATATCTTGGTGAATAACGCGGGCATCACCCGGGATAACCTGCTTCTCCGGATGAAACAGGAAGAATGGGACGAGGTCCTGGCGGTAAACCTTACCGGCACGATGAACTGTACCAAGGCCGCCCTAAAACCCATGCTTAAACAGAAAAGCGGCGCCATTGTGAATATTTCTTCGGTCGTCGGGCTGATGGGCAATGTGGGCCAGGCCAACTATGCCGCCTCGAAGGCCGGTATCATCGGGTTTACCAAGGCCATGGCCAAAGAGCTCGGTTCGCGGAACATTAGGGTCAATGCGATAGCGCCGGGGTTCATCCGCTCGAAGATGACCGAGGCCATGACGCCGGAGGCCAGGTAGAATCTCTTTCGCCTGATCCCCTTAGGCCGGCTAGGCGAGCCGGAAGACGTGGCCGCGGCCGTAGTCTTCCTGGTCTCGGACGCCGCCCGTTACATCACCGGGCAGGTCTTGCAGGTCGACGGAGGACTCCTCATGTAAAGAAAGGCGCGAGCTCGACGCTTCCGGAAGGAGGTGAGGACGGGTGGATGTATTTGAGAAGGTGAAAGAGATCATCGTCGAACAGCTTGGCGTGGACGAGGAAGAGGTTACCCTCCAGGCTTCGTTCGTCGATGACTTGGGCGCCGACTCCCTCGACATTGTGGAACTGGTGATGGCCCTGGAGGAAGAATTCGACATGGAGATCCCGGATGAGGATGCGGAGAAGATCGTGACCGTAGGGGACGCGGTCAACTACATCAAAGAAAAGATGCAGTGAAAAAGCGAAGCAGAGAGTCCCGTGGCAAGAACTACGGGACTTTCTCTGCCTTTTAGGCCATGAACCGCCCAGAGAAAGGAGTGCAGGGTTTGCATCGGGTAGTCGTCACGGGACTGGGACTGATCTCGCCCCTCGGCATAGGCACCGAAAAAACCTGGGAAGGGCTTATCGCCGGGAAATCGGGCATCGGTCCGGTGACCGCGTTCGACGCCTCTCCCTTCCCTAGCAGGATCGGAGGAGAGGTCAAGGACTTTGACCCCACCGCTTACCTCGACCGCAAAGAGGCGCGGCGGATGGATCGTTTTACCCAGTTCGCCGTGGTAGCAGCGAAGATGGCCTTAGAGGACGCGGGGCTCGTCATCACCGAGGAAAACGCGGACCGGATAGGGGTAATCGTCGGGTCGGGCATCGGTGGCATGCAGACCCTCGAAGAGCAGTGCCGGGTCTACTTCGAACGCGGACCGGCGCGGGTCAGTCCTTTCTTTATCCCCATGTTGATCAGCGATATGGCCGCCGGTCAGATCTCCATTGCCACCGGAGCCAGAGGGCCCAACAGTTCGGTGGTCACCGCCTGCGCCTCTGGCGCCCATTCCCTGGCCGATTGTTTTTACCATCTCCAGCGCGGCTCGGCCGATGTGATGATCGGCGGGGGTTCCGAGGCGGCCATCACGGGGCTTTCTTATGCCGGTTTTTGCGCCGCCGGGACCCTTTCCACCCGTAACGATGCCCCCGAGAAAGCCAGTCGACCCTTTGACGCCAAACGGGATGGTTTTGTCATGGGCGAGGGGGCCGGGATTCTCATCCTGGAACGGCTCGAGCATGCCAAGGCCAGGGGAGCGAAGATCTACGCCGAGATGATCGGGGTCGGCCTCACCAGCGACGCCCATCATATTACCGCTCCCCATCCCGAAGGAGCCGGCGCGGCCCGGGCCATGACCGTAGCCATGCGGGAGGCGGGGATCGGACCGGAAGAGGTCGACTATATTAATGCGCACGGTACCTCGACCGAGCTCAACGATAAGACCGAGACCATGGCCATCAAAAAGGCCTTGGGCGAGCATGCCTATCGGGTGGCCATCAGTTCCACCAAATCGATGACCGGCCATCTTCTGGGCGCGGCCGGGGCCCTGGAGGCGGCCATCACCGTCCTCGCCATCGCCCGCGGGATCATTCCACCCACCATTAACTACGAATACCCCGATCCGGAATGCGATCTGGACTACGTCCCCAATCAGGCCCGACGGGCCAATATCAGAGTGGCGCTCAGTAATTCACTCGGGTTCGGCGGGCATAATGCCTGTCTGGCCTTTAAACGTTACGAAGAATAAGATGACGGAGAACCTCCCGCGAGAAGGAGCGTCTTCATTCGCATCCTTGGGGGAATTGGCGGTGGCCATCGGTTTTCCCCCCGATCAACTTTCCCTTCTGGCCACGGCCTTGACCCATAGATCCTTTGCCCATGAAACAAAGAGCATAAGCAACGAACGTCTCGAGTTTCTCGGCGATGCCGTCTTAGGCCTGATCGTGGGGGAATACTTGTATCATCGGTTTCCGCAAGCACGCGAGGGGGAGATGGCCAAAACCCGGGCTCTGGTGGTAAGCGAGCGGATCCTGGCCGCCCGGGCCCGTGCTTTGGACCTCGGTCGCTTTCTCCGGCTCGGTCGGGGGGAAGAGGTGAGCGGCGGTCGCATGCGGGAGTCGATCTTGGCCGACGCTTTTGAGGCCGTGGTCGGGGCGTTATTCGTCGCCGCCGGTCTGGAGCGGACGCGCACTTTTGTCCTCGGTCAACTGGAAAAAGAAATCGCGGAAGCGATCGCCGGGCGGAGTTTCTTCGATTTTAAAACCCTCTTGCAAGAGGAGCTGCAAGAGGAAGGAGAGAAACCCCATTACGAGGTGACCCGGGAAGAAGGTCCCGACCACGGCAAAGAATTTACCGTCGTCGTCTATGCCTATGGTCAGCCTATGGGCCAAGGACACGGCCGGAGCAAAAAAGAGGCCGAGCAAGCGGCGGCGCAGGAGGCTTTGCGACGACTCGGACGCCATCCCTTTCCCCGGGCTTAGGTTGGGAAAAGGAGGATTTATCTCCAGGCACGTTGAAATTATATAATGTACGTTTTCACCACCAGGATTTGCCCGTACAAACGGGCCGGCATTAACTCAATGAGGAGAGAGGAGGCAATACACGCAGTGGAGGTCTTGAAGGTATCCGCCAACTCTAACCCTAAGTCTGTAGCCGGGGCTTTGGCCGCCGTCATCCGGGAAAAAGGGGTGGCCGAGCTCCAGGCGGTAGGCGCGGGTGCAGTCACCCAAGCAGTGAAAGCCATTGCCCTCACACGTGGATTCGTGGCTCCGAATGGCGTCAATCTCGTCTGTATCCCGGCTTTCTCCGAGGTCCAGATCGACGGTGAAGAGCGCACGGCCATCAAATTCGTCGTCCAGCACCGTTAAGGCCTGACGTAAAGG
>JAAYXC010000379.1 GCA_012516115.1 Bacillota bacterium
ATCCCACCCCGTGCCCTTCTTTAGCGGCCACGATCTTGTAATGACCGCCCGTCAGGCCGCCCAAACCGAAACGACCGTCGGGTCCGGTCGGCTCTTCGCATAAGACGACATCATCCTGGTCCATGATCCGGACCATATCGGCCTGAAAGGGGTTTCCGATGACCCCGTCGACCACACTACCCTCTAAGGTTCCCTTTTCTTCGGTCGACGATGAACAGACGAATCCGCGTGGACCTCGGTCCGGAATCGCTCCTCGGCATGCGTATAACCTTCCTTCTTTGGTTACAACGAAGAAACGGCTTCCCGGCTTCGAAACGGGAAAACGAAACCGCCCTTCCGCGTCCGTGTAAGTTTTTACCCTCGGCAGGCCGGAAGCTTCCCAGACTCTTACGCAGGCTCCTTCCAGCGGTTTTCCGTCCGTGTCGCAGAAGAAACCCGGGGTCGAGATCTCCTCTGCGTTTTGCACCGACGTCCCCCCCTTCGGCATGAAGGCCCGGAACGCGCCGGGCCTTCTTGGGTTACGGTGCGATTACATGGTCGATGGCGTTGAAGGGGACGATCACCGAGTTGGTCCCGGCCGTGTTCGGACTATAAATCAGCACATCCAGGCCTACCACGCTAAGGGTCCCCGTCACGGTTGTTCCGCTGGTGGTAACGGTGCTGACGTTGGTGGTCCCGGTCAACGTGCCGAGGACCGAGGCAAGGGTGACATCGGTGGAGACTGCCATTGGACACCCCCCTTTTATCGGCGGACTTCCATCCGCAGCGGGAGTTCGGGGAAGCACCGACGCTCTTCGCTTTTCGCGCGGGCCTTTCCGGCGCCGGATTTTTCCCCGTCATAGATTATATTCCCAAACTTTACCGGAGGTGTCGGTCCACCGGCCCCTTTACGCCGACCCGCCCCGGGAAAAATGAACGATGATGGATCGCGCATGGTTGACACTCTTTTACCGATTACGTTATAATGATATAGTCATCGCCGAAATTATCGTTTGATTAAGAACGGTTTTCGTTCGCGGCGGGGGGAGGGATGAAGGTCAAGATGACCGAGGTCAGGATCGGAAAAAACGAATCCCTCGATAGTGCGTTGCGCCGCTTCAAAAAACAATGCCAGCGTTCGGTCATCCTTGCCGAGTTCAAGCGGCATGCACACTACGCCACGCCGAGCGTGCGCCGGAAGAAAAAAGCCGCGGCGGCCAGGAGAAAAAACAGGCGACAGTATTAAGCTGTGGCGTTTTAGAAGACAGACCCGTTCTCGTGGCGCGAGAACGGGTTTTTCGTTCTTCTTCTCGGATAGGCCGCCGAAAAGAAACATTTCTCCGGCCGGAAGGTATAAGGTATTAGATTGGAGAGAAGGCAAAAGGGCTTTATAGCGAGGTGGATACCTGATGGACAAAGCCCGCGTACGAGGACTGATAGAGGTCATGGCCGCGTTTTTCCTTTCGGTGGGCGTTATCTTCGGGATCAATCACTACGCGCGCAAGGCCCAGCCTTTACCGGCCGAGGTCCTCGTCCTTACCATCCAGGGGACGATCTCTCCCGGACTCGATGCCTACGTGGAACGCGGGTTAAAGGAGGCCGTGGCCACCGGGGCCAGAGCGGTCTTGGTCGAGATCGGCACCCTGGGCGGAAGGATCGATGCCATGGACCGCATTGTGGAGCTCTTACGGACTTCTCCGGTGACGGTCTATACTTTCGTTCGCGGTTCGGCCGCCTCGGCCGGAGCTCTGATCGCCCTCTCCGGCAAGAAGATCGCCATGGCGCCGGGTAGCGCCATGGGATCCGCGGCCCCTTTGATCGTGGGCGGCGAGATGGACGAGATCATGCGGGAGAAGCAAACCAGCCTTATTCGGGCGAAATTCCGCGCCGCCGCCGAGGAACTCCGGCGGGACGGTCGCCCGGAGTTGAGGCCGGAGATCGCCGAGGGCATGGTGGACCCGGAGATGGAGATCCCGGGGATAAAAAACAAGGGCCGGCTCATCTCCTTAAGTGCCGAGCAGGCCCTGGAACTTCGTTACTGCGATGTCGTTGCCGCGAACCGGGACGAGGCGCTTCAGGCCTTCGGCCTCATCGGACTCCGGGTGCGCGATTTCAAGCAGATGCCGGCGGAAGGTCTCGTTCGGTTCCTCACCGACCCTACCGTCGGTTCCTTCCTGCTCGTCCTCGGCTTCCTGGGGCTCCTGGTCGAGGCTCTGACCCCCGGTTTCGGCGTGGCAGGGATCGTCGGGCTTTTGGGCCTGGGGCTTTTCTTCGGGGCTCGGATCCTCTCCGGGTTGGCCGGTCTGGAAGTGATCTTCCTCTTCCTGCTCGGTCTCATCTTGTTGGCCCTCGAGGTCTTCGTCACCCCTGGATTCGGGATCTTGGGGATCTTGGGGCTTGCCTCGGTGGCCGGAAGCGTATTCCTCTCTTATAGCAGCCCGACCCAGGCTGTGGCCGGTCTGAGCGGGGCTGTCTTCGTCACCTTGCTTATGGGTTTCGTCCTCCTGCGTTACCTCGACCGCCACGAGGCTTTGCGGCCCATTCTCCTTACCACCGCCCTCACCGGCGAAAAAGGTTATACCGCGACCCCGGACCAGAGCCATCTCTTGGGCCTCGTGGGCAAGGCCATGACTCCCTTACGACCGGCCGGGGTGGCTCTCTTGGCCGGGGAGAGGGTGGACGTTATCAGCGAAGGCGGGTTCATCCCGGTGGGCACCGCGATACGGGTAATCAAGGTCGAGGGGAGCCGGATCGTCGTCCGCCCGTCGGCCGAAGAATGAGAAAGACGAAAGGGGAGAGAAAAACATGCCTTTGCTCTGGATCTTCGTCCTCATCGTCGTTGGTTTCCTCTTTATGGTAAGTTTTATCCCGTTGCGGCTTTACATCGCCGCCTGGGCTTCCGGGGCCAAGGTGGGGATCGTCACCCTGAGCGGGATGCGCCTCCGGGGCGTCCCGCCGGCCAAGATCGTGCTCCCGCATATCAAGGCGGTCAAGGCCGGGCTGGAGGAGATCACCGTGGACAAGCTGGAGGCGCATTTTTTGGCCGGTGGTAACGTCGACCGGGTGGTCGACGCCTTGATCGCGGCCCACCGCGCGGAGATCAACCTCACTTTCGAACGGGCCTGCGCCATCGATCTCGCCGGCCGGAACGTCCTGGAGGCGGTCCAGATGAGTGTGAACCCGAAGGTCATCGAGACTCCGGTGGTGGCCGCGGTGGCCAAGAACGGCATCGAACTCAAAGCCAAGGCCCGCGTGACCGTAAGGGCCAACATCGACCGGTTGGTCGGCGGGGCCGGCGAGGCGACCATCATCGCCCGCGTCGGCGAAGGGATCGTCACCACGGTCGGTTCGGCGGAAAACCATAAAGAAGTTCTGGAGAACCCCGACCGCATCTCCCGGACGGTTCTGGATAAGGGTCTGGATGCCGGGACGGCTTTTGAGATCCTCTCCATCGACATCGCCGACGTGGACGTGGGAAGAAACATCGGCGCCCGCCTCCAGATGGACCAGGCGGAGGCGGACAAGAACATCGCCCAGGCCAAGGCGGCCGAGCGTCGCTTCGCCGCCCTCGCCCGCGAGCAAGAGATGAAGGCGATGGTCCAGGAGATGCGAGCACGGGTGGTGGAGGCCGAGGCCGAAGTGCCCAAAGCCCTGGCGGAGGCCTTGCGCGCGGGTCGGCTGGGGGTGCTGGACTATTACCATCTCCGCAACATCCAGGCCGATACGACCATGCGTGAGACCATCGGCCGCGCGGGCAAACCCGCCGTCGAAGAGGAAGGGCCGGAACCGGGCGAACCGAAGAAAGAAAGGTGATGGGCCTTGGACTGGCTGGTTATCCTGTTCATTTTTTTGCTCTCCATGGTAATGAGCCTTCTCCAAAACGTGAAGAAAGAGGCGGCGCGTATGTCGCGCCCCGTTCCACCCCGGCCGGTGCCGCCTCTTTCGCCATCCCGGACCGAAGCGGAACCGGGGATGCCGGAGGGGTTTTCCCGGGAAGAACGGGTAGAAATCGTGGAAATCCTCGGGGAAGAGGGAACGGCCAGTGAAGAGGGGGTATCCCTGGAGGGGGATTTCCTCGAGGCAGAGCCGGTACTCGTTCCGGAGGTCCTGCATGAGCGAGAGGAACTCATCCGGGAAAGGGAGGAGTTCTATCGCGAAGCGGCGGAATTGACGCGGGTGGAAGATAAGGAGGGGATAAAGCCC
>JAAYXC010000046.1 GCA_012516115.1 Bacillota bacterium
AATGCCTCAAATATTTTTAGTCAATGTCTTGTTACCGGAGAGATTAAATCTATTGCCCGAACTCATCCAGAAATAAAAGGGGTGCGAGGGGCTAATCCTAGAGGTGCTTCATTAGTTTCATTTAATCAAGAAGCTTTTACTTCTTACGGGAAAGATCAAAGTTTCAATGCTCCTGTAAGTGAAGAAGTGGCTTCTGGGTATACCACAGCACTTAACTATTTATTGGATAATCAAAATCGCCGGATTTTCCTCGGTGACACCACGGTGACTTTTTGGGCCATGAAACCCAAAGCCAGTTTAGAGGAAACGCTCCTGGCGGAATTGATCAATCCGACGTCTTTGAAAGAAGAAAGAAAAAACGGCCAAAAACAGACCGAAGAAACTTTAACCGAAGATACGGCCACCGTTCGTCTAATCCGCGACATCTTAAAATGCGTCCGCGAGGGGCGGCCCATCCGCGAAGGGGTTACGGAGATCGACCCGGAGGTTAATTTTTGCCTCCTTGGGCTTTCTCCTAACAATGCCCGGTTGGCGGTTAGGTTCTTCCACATGGACAGTTTCGGCCACCTTGTGGAGCAGATAGCCCGGCACCATACGGATATCTCCGTCTACCGGACCGGGCGGACGGAGGAGGAGATAATCCCCATCGCGCGGGTCCTAAGGGAGACGGCTCCGCAGGGGAAGGAGGACAAGATCCCGCCGCTTTTGGGGGGCGCCCTGATGCGGGCCATCCTCATGGGCCTGCCGTATCCGGATAACCTCTACCATGCCATTATCGGCCGGATCAGGGCGGACCAGGACGATCCGGAAAAGAAAATCTACAAGATCAATGCCGTCCGGGCCGGGTTGGTCAAGGGTTACCTGTTACGTAAGGCCCGGTGGCGAAAAGACAAAGACCTGGAGGCGATGTTGACCATGGGGCTCAACGAGCAGAGCACCAATACGGCCTATCTTTTGGGGCGGCTCTTCGCCTTGCTTGAAAAGGCGCAACTGGACGCGGCCGGGACGGAGCTCAATGCCACCATCAAGGACCGTTATTTCGGCGCGGCCTCGGCCACGCCCAAGGCGGTCTTCCCGCTCTTGCTCCGCCTGGCCCAGCACCATCTGGCCAAGGCGGAATCCGGCCGCTACCGGGACAAGCAGATCGAAGAGGTCCTCTCGAAGATCGACAGCTTCCCGGCCTATCTCAACCTGGAAGAGCAGGGCCTCTTCGTCCTCGGTTACTACCACCAGCGGGAAGCCCTTTATACCAAAAAACAAGAGAAAGAGGGATGAAAGATGAAAGAAGCCGTAAAGAACCGTTACGAGTTCGTCCTGTTTTTCGACGTGGAGAACGGGAACCCCAACGGGGACCCGGATGCGGGTAACCTGCCCCGGATCGACCCGGAGACCGGCCACGGGCTGGTGACGGATGTCTGCATCAAGCGGAAGATCCGGAATTATATAGAGCTCGTCAAGGGCGGCCAGGAAGGGTTCGAGATCTACGTCAAAGAAGGGGCGGTCCTCAACACCCAACACCGCAAGGCGTACGATGCCCACGGTTGGGATCCGAAAAACTACGACCAGTTACGGAAAGAACAAAAGGACCGTTTGCTCACCGAATGGATGTGCGCGCATTTCTATGACATCCGGGCCTTCGGCGCGGTGATGAGCACGGAGATAAACTGTGGCCAGGTGCGCGGGCCGGTGCAGCTGAACTTCGGCCGGAGCATCGACCCGGTGGTCCAACAGGAGATCACCATCACCCGGGTGGCGGTCACCTCGGAAAAGGCGGAAAAGGAACGAGAAATGGGGCGGAAACACATCATCCCCTACGGGCTTTACCGCATCGAGGGGTACGTCTCCGCGCCTCTGGCCCAAAAGACGGGCTTTTCCGAGGAAGACCTGGAACTCTTATGGGAAGCGTTGGTAAACATGTTCGAACACGACCGTTCGGCCGCCAGGGGGAAGATGGCTTCGCGGAAGCTCTTTATCTTTAAGCATGAGTCCATGCTGGGGAACGCCCCGGCCCACAAGCTTTTCGAGCTTATTAAGGCCGGGCGCATAGACGAACATAAACCGGCCCGTAGTTTCAACGATTACGAGATCACGGTGGCCGGGGACAAGATCCCCCAGGGGGTCACCTTAATCGAAAAGCTGTGAGAGGTCATGTACACCGAAGAGGATCTTCTTCCTCTTTCCGGCATCCAGCATTTCGCCTTCTGCCGCCGGCAATGGGCACTGATCCACATCGAACAACAATGGCAGGAGAACCTGCTCACCTTTGACGGCCGGGAGATGCACGCGCGGGCCGACGACCCGTTCTTCACCGAAACGCGGGGGACGGTAGTCGTCGCCCGCGCCCTGCCGCTTGTCTCCTACCGGCTGGGACTCTACGGCGTGGCGGACGTGGTAGAGTTTTACCGGGAGGAAGAAGGGGTGGCTCTTCCGGGCCGGCAGGGCCGTTGGCGGCCCCATCCGGTGGAATACAAACGCGGCCGGCCCAAACCGGATGAGCGGGATACGGTCCACCTCTGCGCCCAAGGGATGTGCCTTGAGGAGATGTTCGGGATACCGGTTAACGAAGGAGATTTATTTTACGGCCGTATCCGGCGGCGCCAGCGGGTGGAATTCGACCGGGCCCTCCGCGAGCGGGTGATGGAACTGGCCACCGAGATGCACGAACTCTTCGCACGGGGGATCACCCCGCCGGCCGAATATACCCCGGCCTGTAAGAACTGCTCTTTGCTGGAGATCTGCCTGCCCAAAGCGGGCGGCCGCAAATCCGTCCGGCGGTACCTGGCCGAGGCGTTACATGATGAAGTATGAAGCGGGTTTGGAACGGGGTGGAAGAGTATGAGTTAACCGTTATGGTTTCCCCTATTATATTGTAGCGACGGCCTTCAGGCAACGCGAAAATGGGATGCATGATGATGGTTCGATAGGCGGGAGGTTGTTCGTTCCGTTCGCGGCGGGTTGAAACCCGCCGC
>JAAYXC010000380.1 GCA_012516115.1 Bacillota bacterium
CCGTCTTCGCGCCGGCCGAGAACTCCCCCTACCGGCCGTGGAGCGAACCTTGCTGGCGCGTCATCGACGAGAACCTCAAAAAGGCCCCGCCCCCGGCGGTGGTGGCGGCGAAGGTGGCGACGATCTTAAAATGCCCCAAACCCCGGCCCGTTTATACGGTCGGCATCCCGCTGCAACGGTTGGCCCCCATCATCTTCCGGTTCATCCCAAAATCATGGGAAATCGCCCTCATGCGTCTTTTCTATGGCGTGCGGGCAAAATAACCACGATGATACGTTCGCGGAAGATGCCATGAGTTTTCTTGCGCGGCCGTCGCTTCACTTTTTGTTACGCCCCGGTAAGCGCCCCAGCGGTCCGGGGCTTTTTTATCCGCCCCCCGGGGCAGAATAAGAACAGACCGGGCGAAAGGGGGGAGAAAGATGGCAGCCGGAAGCGCCAGCCGGAACACGCCGGTGGTCGTGGAGGCCCGCCAGGCCTTGAAGCGGTTCCGCGACGAAATCGCCAAAGAACTCAACATCGATACGTCCAAGATCGTCGGGGACTACTGGGGCTGGATGGCCACCCGCGACACCGGGGCCGTGGGCGGACATATGGTCAGGCGGATGATCGAGGCGGCCGAACGCTCGCTCATCGAGCAATCGGTGGCAAACGTAAAGGCCGGTTTCGCCGCCGGACTCCAGGGCCAGTGAACCGGAAGGGGGGCCCTCGGCCCCCCTCCTCATCTCGCCCGGCCAGGGGTCCCTCCGAGGAAGAGGAAGAAAGCCCCCACCAAGACCAGGGTGATGGTGGCCCCGCTGGGGGCATCCAGGAAGAAGGCCAGGAAAAAGCCGAGGACCGAGGCAAGCACCCCCAGACCGACCGCGAAAAGGACCATGCCGGTA
The DNA here is from genome assembly GCA_012516115.1 of Bacillota bacterium. Classification (GTDB taxonomy): domain Bacteria; phylum Bacillota; class UBA4882; order JAAYXC01; family JAAYXC01; genus JAAYXC01. The sequence goes on from JAAYXC010000380.1 coordinate 882, forward strand.
AGCGAACGGGCCACCTGGCGGGCGACGGCCGCCGGGAGGACCATCAGGGCCACCACCAGGAGTTCACCCACGGCCCGCAAGGCGAGGACGATGGTCACCGACATCAAGACGGTGAGGAGAAAAGAGAGCGGTCGGGTGGGGATCCCGGCCGCCTCGGCCGCTTCCGGGGCAAAGGTGGTAAAGGCGAACTCTTTAAAGAAAAGCCATATCACGACGAGAACGAGCAAGGCTGCCCCCCAGATGAAGAGTAATTCTCGCTCCTCGACGGTGAGCAGGTTCCCGAAGAGGTAACCCATCACCGTGGAAGTGGCGCCGATTCTTCCCATCAGGAGGATGGCCAGGGCCAGAGCCAAAGAGAAGACGACGCCGATGGCCGCGTCCATCCGCAGTTCCGAGGAACGGCCCAGGTACTCCACGAGGACGGCCATGGTCAGGGCGGCCAAAAAGGAGGTCAGGGTGGGGTTCCATCCCCAAAGGAGCCCCAGCGCCACCCCGGCCAGGGAACCGTGGGCGATGCCCGTCCCCAGGTAAGACATACCCCGGAGGACGACGAAGACGCCCAGAAGCGAACAGGTCCCGCCCACGGCCACCGCCGCCAAGAGCCCACGCCGGGCGAAGCTATAGGAGAGGAACTCAAGCATCGAAGTCACCTACCAGGACATGCGGGTGTCCGTGGTGTTGATAGACCAGAACTCGGGGGCCATAGACCTTCTGGAGGTTGGATAAGGTAAGAACCGCCGCGGGCGGGCCGTAACCGACCACTCCCCGGTGTAACAAGAGGATTTTCTGGCACGAATGGACGATCTCGTTGATGTCATGTGAAACCATGAGCACGGTGAGCCCGCGTTCCCGGTGCAGACGCTCGATGGTCACGAGGATCGAGGCCTGGGCGGCAATATCCACGGCCGCCGTGGGTTCGTCGAGAAGGAGGATGGCCGGGTCGGCCACCAGGGCCCGGGCAAGAAAGACCCGCTGCCTTTGGCCCCCGGAGAGCTCGGCGAAGAGATGTTCGGCATATTCTTCCATCCCCACCGCTTCCAAAGCCTCCCGGGCCTGCCGGCGGTGATCCCGCCCGGGCCGACGAAACCATCCGAGTTTCGCATAGAGGCCCATCAGGACCACTTCAAGAGCCGTGGCCGGGAAGCCGCCGGGGTTTTCTTGCTGGGGACAATAACCGATCAGGCGCCGGGCCCGCACCAGTTCCCGGTTTTTATACCCGGCGACCTCGATTTCGCCCTCCAGAGGAGCAAGAAGCCCCAGGATGCCTTTGAGCAACGTGCTCTTCCCGGAACCGTTCGGCCCGAAGATACCCACGAACTCGCCCCGGGCCACGGCAAAGCTGACCCCGGAGAGAACGGGTTTTTCCCCATAACCCAAACTGACGTCGGCCAGAGAAAGAAGCGGTTCGCTCATCGGCACGCCTCACCGAGCCTTTTTACGTTCTCGCGGAGGGTATGGAGATAATCGCCGCTCGGATCGCCCGTCGGCCACAAGAGCGCCACCCGCGCCCCGATCTCTCCGGCCAGGACCTCGGCCGGCCGGGGCGCGGTGGTCTCGCCGACCACCACTTTGATCCCCCGGGTCCGGGCCAAAGAGATCACCTCTACCAGACGCCGGGGTGAGACCTCTTCCTCATGGCTTGCCTCCACCGTGGCCAGGTTGACCAAGCCGAGATAATCCAAGAGCGGAGCGAAGGCGGCCGAATAGCTGATGACTTCTTTATGCCGCCAGCCGGCCGCCTGGGCGCGGAAGGCGGTCGCCATCCGCTCGAGCTCGGCGCGGAAGATCCGGTAGTTCCGCCGGAAGAAATCCTCTTTCGTGGGCCGCAGGATGATGAGCCCATGGAGGATGTTCTCCGCCGCACCCGCCGCCTTCTCCGGGTTGCCCCAATAATGGACACCCGTACTCTCCTCGCCCGGGCCGAAGACATTATAGGAGGCATCGACGACCGGGGGCCGTTTGGCGCCCAGACCGCTCAAGAGATCGTCGGCCCAAGGGTCGAGCCCGGCCCCGGCTTTGATAAAGAGCGCCGCATCCGCCAGGTGGGCCATCTCGCGCGGGGTGGGCTCATGGCCGTGGGCGCAAGCGCCGCCCTGGATAATGCTTATGACCTGCACCTCCGGCCCGCCGATGCGCTCCGCCAGACCGGCTAAAAGGGGGAGGGTGGTCACGACCGTCAGACGTTCCTCGGCCGAGGAGGGCCGGCCCCAGGACCGTCGAAAGATAAAATAACCCACCGAACCCAAGACCGCCAGGAGGACCACGGCGGCCATTAATCGCCGGTATCCTTTTTGCGCCAAGTAATAATCCCTCCTCCGCGGGATTTTGCAAATCATTTGCAAATCACTTTAATACTAATACGCGGCAGACCGGTAGATTCCTTCTCTTACCGCCCTACACGACAGTTAGGGCAGATGCCGTAGAGTTCCAGCACATGGCGGTGGATCTGAAAATTCGTCTGCCGGGAAAGATCCTTTTCCAGTTCGGCCAGTTCACATCGGGCGAACTCCACCACCCGCCCGCAGCGGATACAATGAAGATGGTGATGGCAGGGACCTTCTGCGAGCTCATAGCGGCAACGGCCGTCATGAAAATCGACATGTCGCAGCAGACCTTCCCGGCTCAAGAGCTCCAGGTTCCGGTAGACGGTGGTGGGATTGATCTCGATCTGCCTTGCCCGCAGGGTGAGGAAGACGTCCTCGGCCGAGAGATGATCGGTCGTCTGGCGAAAGACCTCCAAGATCGCCCGGCGCCGGCGGGTAAGCCGAATCCCTTTTGTGGCCATCTTTTCTTCCTCGCGGCTCCCCATGGTCCCCTCCTAGAATTCTTAAGGTCTTTCGGTGATCCGCATCGCCTCTTCGCCGATGACCTTCCGGGTTACCTGGAGCCGGCCGCCTAGACCATCGAGGCTGATGGCATCCACGGCCACCAGGCGAAAGCTTCCTCCGGCCTCTTTCCGCCAGTACTGAAGGTTGAGCGTATAAGGTACGGCCTTTTCGCTGGCCAGGCCACGGTAACCGGCCGCCCCGCTCGTCCCCGCGTCCACGATCAAGCTCCCCTCCATCTCTTGCAGAGAAGCACGGTGGTCGTGACCGTGGAGGAGGACGGGCGCCTTGCCCAGTAACGGCCGTAACATGGCGAAGTTATGGGCCACCACCAGGTCCGGCTTGACCGTCGATGCCTCCCAGGTGGAAAGAAGCTCCTCGCCGGCCCGCGCCAAAACTCCCTCAAGGGGGGCTTCGTTCGTCCAGGTCATCGCGGCCGGATCGGGCAGGCCCAGGAGCCAGAGACCTTTGACCTTCACCGGCCGTCCCGCCAGGACGACCACGTTCTTCAGGCGACGCAAGCGGGAGATTACCTCCGGTGAATCGTGATTCCCGGGGACAAAGACGTAAGGTACTTTGAGCCGGGCGATGGCCGCCGCCAACCCCCCCTCCAAAGGGGTACCGTAGTCCGTAAGGTCCCCGGTGTCGACGACCAGATCCACGGCGAAGCCCTCGGCCAGGGCGGCGATCAACTTATAGGCGGCCGGGTTATTATGGATATCCGAGACATGAAGAACCCGGAGATCCTCGCCCGCTTCCCCCATGGGCATCCCCAGC
>JAAYXC010000381.1 GCA_012516115.1 Bacillota bacterium
CAATAATGCCCCATCTGGCCGCGGCCACCTATCGGGTTTTTCGCCGTCCTTCGGTCCGCGCCCGGGCACGTTTTACCCGATGGCAGAGCCGTTTTCTTCTCCTCCAACGGGAACTGGAGTCCTGGCAGGAAAAACTGGCGGTTTTGGAGCGTGAAATAAGACGTCGCCTTGAATACCAGGACGAATGGCAGGAATTAATGAACAAACAGATCAAACTTCAACAAAAACGCGAAGAAATCGCCAGATTGTTGGAAAAAGCCGCCGAGTTGCCATCCGAGATCCTGGCCGACCAGGAAGCTCGTCGGCGGTGGTTGGACGAGCAAAGGGAGAAGAGCCGACGACGGGAGAAGATCCTCCTCGCCTGGCAGGATTTTCTGCGGGAAGAGAAGGCTTGGGTCGCGCGGATGTTCGATGAGCCGTTCACCGTTTTCGGTGACCGTTCCCTCCTTGCCTGGCCCGGGTTGACCTCCGGGGCCCGTCTTATCATGGTGGCCTTGGAAACACAAAAAAGGCAAACCCCGGAAACGATGAAAGCTCAAAAGCTCGCGACGGACTGGTTTATCCTCGATGCCGCCTTCAAGCTCGAAGAGAGCGGCCAGGGTTTCGGCGGGGAGCAGGATCCCCTTGTCGCCCTGGCCGAAGAACTGGCGGGAATGCTCGGAGTGGGAACGCAAGAAGCCCTGGAGACCCTCGGCCTTCTCCGGAGGTAGCCGGCCGAAGGCCATTAAAAAGATTGGGGTGGGGGAATATGACGAATCCGGCCTTCTGGTTTAGCTGGGGAATAAAACTGATCGTCCTCGGGGCCATGGCCGTCTGGTTGTATCGGGATGCGCGGAGTCGGGACTATCACTGGTTGATGTGGACCGTGACCCCGGTGTTTCTATTCTTCTTTTCCGGTCTGGGCTGGTTGCTCGGGGCCATCTTCGTTCTTCTTTTATATTTGGGGCTGCGGCCGCGTGGTTCGTTGAACGGCTGCCCCCATTGCAAGAAACGGGTCCACGATGAACTGGCCTTCTGTCCCTTCTGCCGCCGTTCGGTAAAACGCGAGTGTTTGAGATGTCACCGCACGGTTCCCTGGGAGGCCACCGTCTGTCCCCATTGTCGTTCGAACGCCCTGACCGATTCCTGAGGAGGACGTTTCTTTTCGCCTGCTCTTATGGACGATCCAAAAGACAATAAGTGAGTGAAGGATAGCGATGGCCATGAAGACCGGTGGTTATTCTTTACGGATCGAGGAGCTTCTTCAACGGCTCGATGCCTTGAAAGAGGCCATCGGAGCGGCTCCTTTGCCGGAAGAAGAAAGGAAAGGACTTCTGGAGTCCATTCGCCAGGAGATCGTGGAGCTCTTGGCCGTCGCCTATGCCGAAGGGGACAAGACCATCCGGCGAAGTTCCGTTTACGGTTTAAACAAAGTGGCCCCGGAGAAGGCGGTGGATGTCTTCCTCAAGGCTTTACGGGACGAAGACGATCACGTCCGCGGCTGGGCGGCCGAAGGCCTGGGCCGGGCCCAAGACGCCCGTGCCGTCCCGGCCCTCATCCGGGCCCTGGGGGACGAGAACAATTACGTCTGTTTCTGTGTGGCCAATGCCCTCCGCCGCTTCAGCATCGAACGGATCCTTCACCCCTTGGCCACCGCCGTCCTGGATCCGGAGGTGGCGGTAAGGCGACGTGCATGCAAACTGCTGGGAGAGCTATGCGATCGCCGGGCCACCCAACCGCTCCTGCAGGCGCTCAAGGATCCGGATCCGGATGTACGCTACGAAGCCACCGAGGCCTTGCGCAAGCTGGCCGACCCTTTGGCCGTGCCGGCCTTGATCGCCGCCTTGCAGGATCAGTCGCGGGACGTGCGTTCGGCGGCCGTGGCCGCGTTGGGGGTCTTCAAGGATCGGCAGGCCATCGGGCCTCTGGTGAGGGTGGTCCTGGAACAACGGGATCTACGATATCTGGCCTTGGAAGCCCTGCGGGCCATCTGCGGTGAGGAATGTCTGGGCCCGGTTCTTAACATGTTACGCATAGAAAAGCGCCTGGTGGCCGAGACCACCGCGAGCATAATTCATCTCATGGAAGAAGAGAGCCGCGGCTCATCGGAAGAGAAGCCTTTCCTCTCTTCGGAGGTATAGCCATGCCGGCGAATCACTTCCATTTTATCCTTCGGCTTTTCCTCGCCGCCGTCCTGGCCGCCTTCATCGGGCTGGAACGGGAATCACACGGCCGGCCGGCCGGCCTTCGCACCCATATCCTGGTCGCGGTGGGCGCCTGCCTCGTCATGCTTTTGTCGTTCTACGGCTTTCCCGCCTGGCCCAACCGCGATCCGGCCAGATTGGCGGCCCAGGTGATAAGCGGGATCGGTTTTTTGGGCGCCGGTACCATCCTGAGGGAAGGGGCGAGCATCAAGGGACTGACTACGGCGGCGAGTCTTTGGGTGGTGGCCGGGATCGGCCTCGCCATCGGAGCCGGTTTTTACCCGAGCGCTTTGGCGGCCACCTTAATCGCCGTGGTGGCGTTGTTTTTCCTGGAGAAACTGGAAAAAAGGTTCATTTCCCCCCGGGCGGTAAGCCTGGCCATCACCATGGTCGACCGCCCCGGTCAACTGGGCGAAGTCTGTTCGGTTATCGGCCGCTACGGTTTCTCCATCCGCGCCATCGAGCTCGACCAGGATGAAGAAGACACCCTGGCCACGGCCAACCTCCAGGTGGAAAGACGCGGTCCCGCCCGGCCGGAACAGCTGATCGAAGAGTTACGGCATATCCAGGGTGTACGGCGTCTACACTGGCGGTGACCGATTCTAATCGATCCTAATCGATCTTAGCGGATCCTTCTTATTAAACCCACTACCCGGCCGACGATGGTGACCTCGGTGGCATAAATCGGTGCCATGGCGCGGTTCTCCGGCTGGAGCCGGATCCGGCCATCTTCCCGAAAGAACCTCTTCACCGTGGCCTCCTCTTCGATCAAGGCCACCACGATATCACCGTTCTCCGCGGTGGAAGTCCGCTGGACCACCAGAAGGTCGCCGTCGTGAATGCCGGCCTCGATCATGCTTTCGCCCCGCACCCGGAGCATGAAACCGTCCTCGATGGGGCCGAAGTCGCGCGGCAGGGGAAAATAATCCTCGATGTTCTCCACCGCCAACAAGGGTTGACCGGCGGCCACCCTTCCGACGATGGGCAGGTGGACCAGTCTTTGGCGTTGCCGGGGATCCTCCGGGTTGATCAAAACCTCGATGGCCCGGGGTTTGCTCGGATCGCGGCGAATATAGCCCATTTCTTCCAGATTGGAAAGGTGGGCATGGACGGTCGAACTAGAGCTGAGGCCCACGGCTTCACCGATCTCTCGCACCGAAGGTGGGTAGCCTTTGCGCAGGATCTCCGTTTTAATGAACGAAAGAATGGCCCGCTGGCGTTCGGTCAGTTCCTCCATTCCTTCTCCTCCCGTTTTTTTTCTCGACCTTGCCTGGTAGCAAGGTCCAAAAAGAGTATACCATATCTTTTTCTTCAATGCAAACATTAGTTCGTAAAATACTTGACATGAACAAAAGCACGTGATATATTTAAACCGTCGAACATCGGTTCGCCTTTCAGCGGGGAAGGGGGGGGCCGCATGCGGCAGGCCAAAATCTCTCTTCTTTTCGGGCTGTGGTTCTCTTTGGCCGTCTTGGCCACCCTCATCGGTTTCTTGTTCATTGAGAGGGACGGTTGGGAAACTTTGGCAATGAAGGAGATTTTAGTTAAGCAAGGCGATACCCTCTGGTCCATTGCCGCCAGGACCGCGCCGGAAACGGATCCCCGCGTGACGATCGATCGGATCGTGCAGGTCAACGGGCTTACCACATTGAATCTTCGTCCGGGCCAGCGGCTCTTCGTGCCCAGGATGGCCCCGCGGGGGTTTGAACTCGCCAGAAATGTAAAGGTTGTAAAGGAGCGGTAACCGGATGCCGGAGAAGGCGCAGAACGGACCGAAAAATTGCGTCCTCATCGAAGATCTCGAATGTACAGGGTGTGGCGCCTGTAACCTTTGTGATCTCAACC
>JAAYXC010000382.1 GCA_012516115.1 Bacillota bacterium
GGCGGTAGATGGAGCGGAGGAACGCCAGCGTCTGCTGGAAGAGGTGGCCGGGGTTGAGCCGTAGCTGGATCTTCGGCAGCCTGTATTCCCGTAAAAAGGTCTTGATCCTTTGGTAGTACTCCTCCGGCGAATAGAGGTTCCGCATCAGCTCCTTGTATCCCCTGCGCAGCTCCTCGATATCGATCAGGGGAACGATATTGGTCGTGCCGTCGACGTTATCGCCGGACGCCCACTCGCGCAGGCGTCCCGCCCGTTTCAACCGTTCGTAGAGCCTGGTGCCGGGGATGGCCTGCAGCAAACCTACCATGGCCGTGACGATCCCGCTCTTTTGGATCAGGTCCAGGAGCCGCTTGACGGTGCCGGGTGAATCGTGGTCGAAGCCCAGGATGAAGCCCCCCTGAACCTGCAGCCCGGCCCGCTGGATGCGTTTCACATCCGCGACCAGATCGCGGCGCATGTTCTGCTTCTTGCTGCATTCGGCCAGGCTGTCCTGGTCCGGCGTCTCGATCCCGATGAACACCGATTCGAAACCCGCCTCCACCATCATCCGCATCAGCCGCTCGTCGTCCGCGAAGTCGATGGAGACCTGTGTATTGAAGGAAATCCCCCGCTTGCCTTTTCTCCACTCGATGAGCGCGGGCAACAACTCGGTCATAAGACTGCGCTTGTTGCCGATGAGGTTGTCGTCCACGAAAAAGATGTTTCCACGCCAGCCCAGCTCATAAAGGCCGTCCAGTTCGGCCACGATCTGGGCCGCGTCTTTCACCCGCGGCCGGTGGCCCAGGAGTGTCGTGACATTGCAGAAATCACAGTTGTAGGGACAACCACGGGAGTACTGGACGCTCATCGAGGCGTAGGCCCCGAGGGGGGCCAGTTCCCAGCGGGGGACCGGCGACTCGCGCATCTCGGCGAATCCGGAGGTGGTATAGACCCGCCGGGCCCGCCCGCGCGCCAAATCCGCCAGAAAGGCCGGCAGGGTCAATTCGGCCTCGTTCAGGACGAAATGATCGACGTCTTCGAACCGCTCGTGCTCCATCGTGAAAAGCGGCCCCCCCGCCACGATGCGGACGCCCGCTTCCTTGCAGCGCTTGATGATCCGGGAGACGGACTCCCTCTGGACGGTCATGGCGCTGATGAAGGCGTAATCGGCCCAGGCCAGGTCCTGTCCGGTCGGTTTTCTCACATTGGCGTCCACCAGACGCACCGGCCATTCCCGCGGCAGCATGGCGGCCACGGTCAGGAGGCCGAGGGGCGGCGAGGAGGCTTTCTTGCGGATGAACCCGAGCGCGTGCTTGAAGCTCCAGAACGTATCGGGAAACTCGGGGTAGATCAGGAGGACGTTCATATTTTTCTCCTCTCGCATAAGAGCATGTGACTGTCCCGGTGGAGAGCTTCCTCGGTCTCCAGCCACATGCTTACCGATTATCGACTGTTTTTGACCGTTGGCTATTCTTTCTCCAGCGGTCGAACATTGTCATCCAATTATTAGGCATTATTAGGCCTCCGCCCGAGGCCAAGATGGGTCATGCGTCACCGAAGCGCGAATGCCGTGTCAATCGATTCACCGACGCCCCTAAGTTGCAGGCGGTCTAGCCCACCGGCAGGAATGGTCACCCCTTGTGTGGCAGACCGTTCTTTCCGGATACGCCGGAACAGGAGCCGTGAAAAGGGCAAAAGTAGAATCAAAACGCCCGCATTGACCCAAAGGGGTCAGGTCGTATAGGATGCGCCGAAGAATAATTAAGGAGGCGGCACTCCGAACCGCCTCCGCGTCATGTTATTCATTATCCCTTCTTCGGGTACTTCCCCCGCGCCACGTAATGCGTATGCAGGAGGTGGTGCGACTTCTCACCCAGTGGCGCACCGAGGTATTCCTGGTAGAGCGTCTTCACCGCCGGGTTCTCGTGGGACTTCCGCAGGGGCATGCCCGCGTCGGCCTCGTAGATGGCCTTGATCCGGGCCATTCTCCTCTCGAGGTCGGTCGGAATGGGCTGGCCGCCACCGCCGATGCATCCGCCCGGACAGGCCATGATCTCGATGAACTGGTAGGCCGCGGTCCCGGCCTTGACCCGGTCGAGGACCTTCCGCGCGTTCCCCAGACCGTGGGCCACCGCCACCTTGACTTTGGTGCCGTTGAGATCCACCGTGGCCTCCTTGATGCCCTCCAGACCTCGGACCTCATGGAAGTCGATCTTGGGCAATTCCTTGCCCGTCACCAGTTCGTAGACGGTCCGGAGGGCAGCCTCGGCCACGCCGCCGGTGGCACCGAAGATCAGACCGGCGCCGGTGGTGATGCCGAACGGGTCGTCGTACTTCTCCGCTTCCAGATCTTTGAAATTAATGCCGGCCTCCCGGATCATCCTGGCCAGTTCGCGGGTGGTCAGAGCCACATCCACGTCCTGGTAACCGCTGGCCCGCATCTCCTCCCGCTGGGCTTCGAACTTCTTGGCCGTACAGGGCATGATGGAGACCGAGAAGATATCTTTCGGGTCGATCCCGGTCTTCTCCGCGTAGTATGTCTTGACCAGGGACCCGAACATCTGCTGTGGCGACTTGCAGGTGGAAAGATGCGGTAAAAGATCCGGATAATAATGCTCGATGAACTTGATCCAGCCCGGGCTACAGGAGGTAATGAGCGGCAGGGGGCCCCCCTTACCCAGGCGCGTCAGAAGCTCGTTTCCTTCTTCCATGATGGTCAGGTCCGCGGTGAAGTCCGTATCGAAGACCCGGTCGAACCCCAACCGCCGGAGGGCCGCCACCAGCTGGCCGGTGGAGACCGACCCCGGCGGCAGGCCCATCTCCTCGCCGATGGAGACACGGATGGCCGGAGCCGTCTGCACCACCACGTGTTTCCCCGGATCGGCCAGGGCCTCCCAGACCCGGCCGGTGTCGTCCCGTTCGTAGATGGCACCCACCGGACAGACGTGGATGCACTGGCCACAGAGGGTGCAGGCCACCTCGGCCAGGTCTTTCCCACAGGCCGGGACGACCATGGTCTCGATCCCGCGGTTGATGGGGAAAAGCACCCCTACCCCCTGGACCTTCTCGCAGACGGCCACGCAGCGCCGGCAGAGAACACACTTGGCCGGATCGCGGACGATGGAGGGCGTGGAAGTGTCCTTGACGTATTTCGCCCGATCTTTCAGGGTGAAGCGGTTCTCGCGGATACCCATCCGCTCGGCCAACCGCTGGAGTTCGCAGTTCTGGTTGCGCACGCAGTTCAGGCAATCCTGCGGGTGATTGGCCAAAAGCAGCTCCACCGCCATTTTGCGCGCCTCCCGCGCCATCGGCGTGTTGGTGTGCACCTTCATCCCTTCGCTCACCGGAAGGGCGCAAGAGGCCTGCAGGGTACGGCTTCCCTCCACTTCCACCAGGCAAACCCGGCAGTTCGCCCGGACGTCCAGTTCGGGATGATAACATAAAGTAGGGATATCGATCCCGACCAGCCTGGCCGCTTCCAGGACCGTGGCCCCTTTGGGCGCGGCCACTTCACGGCCGTCGATGATCAACTTTACCGTTTCCATGATGTCACATCCTTTCTCGGCCAAGAAATTTCAAGATCCCTGCGGTTTCTAAGCGACTACCGGGGCCTTGCCCATCTTGCAAACGCCGGTGGGACAGCGACCCTCAAGGACGTGGGTCTCGATCTCCTCCCGGAAATGCTTCAGGCAGGAAAGGAGCGGAACGGCCGCCGTCTGACCGAGTCCGCAGAGGGGGGCGACCGTCATCACCCGGCCCAGTTCCTCAAGCACACGGAGGTGTTCCCGCGTCCCCCGGCCTTCGCTGATCTCCCCGATCATCTCATAGAGCCGTACGGTCCCTTCGCGGCAAGGCGTGCACCGGCCGCAGGACTCATGGGCGAAGAACTTCTGGAAACACTTGATGATATCCACGATACAGTGCGTGTCGTCCATGACGAGCAAGGCCCCGGATCCCAGGGCCGCGCCGTGCTGGGCCAGGGTATCATAATCCATGGGCAAGTCGAGGAAGGAGGTCGGTAGGCATCCCCCCGAAGTCCCTCCGGTCTGGGCCATCTTGAACCCCCGGCCGCCCGGGATGCCGCCACCGATCTCGTAGATGATCTGCCGCAGCGGGATCCCCATCTCCACCTCGATGAGCCCCTCGTTGTTGATGTCCCCGGTCATGGTGAAGACCTTGGTCCCGGGCGAGTTCTCGGTGCCCATGCTCCTGAACCAGGCCGCGCCGTGGTCGATGATGGGCGCCACGTTGGCCAGGGTCTCCACGTTGTTGACCACCGTCGGCCGACCCCACAGCCCGTGAACCCCGGGGAAAGGCGGCTTGACCCGCGGCTCGCCCCGGTTACCTTCGATGGACTCGATTAAGGCCGTCTCGTCACCGCAGATGTAGGCGCCGGCCCCTTCGCGGATCTCAACCTCGAACGAAAACCCGGTTCCGAGGATGTTCCGACCGAGCAAACCCATCTCCCGGGCGCGGGCGATGGCCTTGGCCATCCGCGCGATGGACTGGCGGTATTCGCCGCGGATATAGATAAAGCCGCGGGTGGCGCCGACGGCATAGCCGGCGATGATCATCCCTTCCAGTACGCTATGGGGATCGCCTTCCAGGATGAGACGGTCTTTAAACGTCCCCGGTTCTCCTTCGTCGGCGTTACAAACGATATATTTCTGGTCCGCCTGGGCCTTGGCGGTAAAAGACCATTTCAACCCGGTCGGGAAGGCCGCGCCGCCGCGGCCACGTAGGCCGGAGGCCTTGATCTCCTCGACCACCGCCGCCGGGGTCATGGCCGTCAGGGCCTTGGCCAGGGCGGCATACCCGTCCCGGGCGATGTACTCCTCGATGGACTCCGGGTCGATCACCCCGCAGTTACGGAGGACCACCCGTTTCTGCGGGCCGTAGTAGGTGGACTGGGCATAACTCACCAGCCTTTCCCCGGCCTCGTCGCGGTAAACGAGCCGCTCCACCACCCGGCCCTTGAGCAAATGCTCCGCCACGATGGCCGGGACGTCCTCCACTTTTACCCGGACGTAGGTGATACCTTCGGGATAAACCACGAGGACCGGCCCGCGGTCGCAGGGACCGAGACAACCGGTCTCCACCACTTTTATTTCGTCCGTCAATCCCTGGCGCTCGATCTCGGCCACCAGGGCGTCCTTGACCCCGCGGCAGCCGCCGAGGAGGCAAGGGGTCCCGCCACAGACCAGAACATGACTACGATAAAAGGCCATTGCCGCCTCCTCCTTTCATTCTCCGACCGCCGCGCGGCGGTAGTTGGCGATGATCTCCCTGACCCTGGTCGGCGTCAGGTTACCGTAGACGACCTCATCCACCATCATCACCGGGGCCACTCCGCAGACGCCGAGACAACTCGTCTGCTCCAGGGTAAAAAGTCCGTCGGCGGTCGTCTCCCCGGGTTGGATTCCCAGTTCTTCCCGGAGGGCGGCGAAAACCTCTTCCGCTCCCCGGAGGTGACAGGGGGCGTTCTCGCAAACTCGGATAATGTGTTGACCCTTGGGAGCAACGGCGAAGAGAGAATAAAAGGTAGCCACCCCGAAGACCTTGGCCACCGGAAGGCTTAAAGCGTCGGCGATCTGTTGCATGGCCTCTTCCGGCAGATAACCGTAGCGTCTTTGGGTCTCCTGCAGGATGGGGAGGAGTTTGCTCGCTTCGCGACCGTGGCGGTCGACGATGGCCGCGATTTCCTTTGCCTCAACGACTCCCAAATCCGACACCTCCGTCTCATTCCCGGGCAATGACCCAGTCGCCGATGATGTTACCGTTTACCACATGGCTGGCCACGATCTGCCGTGCCCGGTTGGCATCGACCCGGCCGTAAGTAACCTTGGGCCGGCCCGGGAGGATCACTTCCATCAAGGGCTCCTGCTCGCAGAGGCCCACACAGCCGGTCTGGGTCACGGTGACGTTATTGAGATTTCTCTTGCCCAGCTCGTCCAAGACGGCCATGAGCGTTTCCCGGGCGCCGGCGGCAATACCGCAGGTCCCCATCCCGATGACGATCCGCGGCCCACCGGTTCCCTCGCGTAACTCCAGTTGACGCTTGGCCTCTTCCCGGATCCTGGCCAATTCTTCGAGGGATTTCATCGATCGCCTAAACCTCCTTTGCCACTTTGTGTTTGTGCTAACTTTCACAAATCCGCGCTATAAACAAGACGAAGGCCTTCTGCGGCCCCGTCTTCGCGGTCAGCACAATTATACTCCTCCCCGCCCAAAGCGTCAACCCGGCGCGATCGTCGTGGTAGCCCTATTCCCGGATCTGCCCGTCGCCACAGATCTCGTATTTAACGCTGGTTAAAGCCTCAAGGCCCATCGGACCCCGCGCATGGAGTTTTTGGGTGCTGATCCCGATCTCCGCCCCGAAGCCGAACTGAAAACCATCGGTAAAACGGGTCGAAGCATTAACGTAGACCGCCGCGGCGTCCACCTCCCGCAGGAAACGCCGGGCCCGGGTATAGTCCCGGGTCACGATGGCTTCGGAATGTTTTGTCCCGTAGCGGGCGATGTGGGCCAGGGCCTCATCCAGGGAAGCGACGACCTTCACCGCCAGGATGAGGTCCAGATACTCCGTGGCCCAGTCCTCTTCGGTGGCCGGGACCGCCTGGGGTATGAAAGTCCGCGTCCGGGGGCAGCCCCGGATCTCCACGCCCCGCGCCTGTAAGGCGGCGGCGATCCGGGGGAGGAAGATGGGGGCCTCGGCTTCGTGGACGAGCAGGGTTTCCATGGCGTTACAGACCGCCGGACGCTGGCATTTGGCGTTGATGACGATCCGTTCGGCCATCTCGTGGTCGCAACCTTCATCGACGTAGACGTGGCAATTACCCACGCCCGTCTCGATGGTGGGGACGGTGGCGTTCTCCACCACCGTCTGAATGAGACCCGCACCACCTCGCGGGATCAGGACGTCGAGGTAACCGGAGAGACGCATCAAGGCCCGTGCCGCCTCGCGGCCGGGATCATCGAGGAGTTGGACGGCGTCCGCGGGTAACCCCACCCGGGTCATGGCCTCGCGCAAGACGGTCACCAACGCCCGGTTACTCTCCAACGCCTCGGAACCGCCGCGGAGGATGACGGCGTTACCGGTCTTAAGACATAATCCGGCCGCGTCAACCGTGACATTGGGCCGGGCCTCGTAAATCATTCCGATCACACCCAAGGGCACCCTTACCTGGGCGATCTCCAGACCGTTCGGCCGCCGCCAGCGGGCCACGGTCTGGCCGATGGGATCGGGAAGCTCGGCCACGCCGAGAAGTCCTTTCGCCATCTCCTCCACCCGGCGTTCGTCCAGATAAAGCCGGTCCAGCATCGCCCGGCTAAGGCCGTGCTCCCTGGCGGCGCCCATATCCCGGCCGTTGGCTTCGAGGATGGCGCTTGCGGCGGCCAGAAGTCCTTTGGCCATCTCCCTTAAGCCGGCGTTACGTATAACGCCATCGGTCCGGGCCAAGACCGTAGCCGCGGCTCGCGCCCGTTCGCCGTATTCCCGCCACCGCGCCTCGATCTCCGTCAAATCCCTCACTCCCCGCGCGTCTTTCGAAACGAATTTCGAATATGAAACCTGAACCTCACCCCCCGTTCCCCCGCGGGGTTGCCACCGGGAAGGTGGGTTTTGGCCTCACGGACTTCTAAACCAGGGGAAGATTAAAGACATACCATATTGTCGCGGTGGATGATCTCCTCATAACCTTTCCGACCTAGGAGCCGCTCGATCTCGTTCGTCCGGTGGCCCATGAGTTTGACCACGTCCTCGTGGTTGTAGTTTACCAGTCCCCTGGCGAACTCGTTCCCTTCCTGGTCAACGACCTTGACCAGGTCGCCTTCGACGAATTCCCCCCGCACGGCCACGATCCCGGACGGCAGGAGACTCTTGCCTCCTTCCCGCAGGGCTCTCGACGCCCCGGCGTCCACCACCAGTTCCCCGTGGGGAAGCTGGCCGAAGGCGATCCATTGTTCGCGGGCCGGCAAACTCCGGGCCCGGGGTAAAAAGACGGTCCCCACATCTTCCCCCCGGAGAAGGCAGGCCAGGGTCCCCGGCGGTTCGCCGGCGATCAGGGCCATCGGACAACCGGAACTGGTGGCGATCCGCGCGGCCGCGAGTTTGCTCGCCATCCCCCCGCTCCCCAGATCCGTCCCGGCTCCGCCGGCCACACGCAAAAGCGCCGGAGTGATCTCCTCCACCTCCGGGATGCGGAGGGCCCCCGGATCATGACGCGGATCGGCCGTATAGAGCCCATCCACATCGGAGATCAAGACCAAAAGATCCGCGCCGATCAGACCGGCCACCATGGCCGCCAGGGTATCGTTCTCGCCGAATTGGCACTGGAGCTCTTCCGTGGCCACGGTGTCGTTTTCGTTGATGATGGGGATAACCCCCAGTTCGAGGAGGGTAAAGAGCGTGCGGCGGGCATTGAGATACCGGCGCCGTTCCCGGGTATCGTCCCGGGTGAGGAGGACCTGGGCCACGATCTGGTTGTATTCACCGAAGAGCTTCTCGTAGATCTGCATGAGGAGGCCCTGGCCGATGGCGGCCATGGCCTGTCGTTCGGCCAGGTTTCGCGGTTTCCCGCCTCGTCCGAGGCGCCCCATCCCCGCGGCCACCGCGCCGGAGGTAACGAGGAGGGGCCGGTGACCGGCATTGGCCAGATCCGCCAGTTCGCGGGCCAGGGCCTCCATCCGGCCGAGATTGAGCTTACCGGTGGGATGGGTAAGGGTGCTCGAACCCACCTTGATGACGAGACGGGCCGGTCCGCTCATGGCGCGGGCAATGACCTCTTGCCGCCGCGAGAGGATCTCCGTCCCTTCGTTCTTACCGTCCACGGGGCTTACCTCCACCTCCGGAAAACGGTTGGGGCCATCTCCCCGTCGAACCGACGTGAGAAAGACCGTTTTTCATTATACCATACCGCGCCCGGAGGATCCTGCCGCGCAAGGGAAAAAGGCGCTCATCCCTGACGGAGTACGGTCCCGGTCAAGGCCGGCAGCTTCACCACCAGGTCGTAGCCCGGCCCGACCTCGTAGACACCTCCGCGCAGGAGGTCCTCCCAGCGGCCTTCTTCCCGGGCCTCGGCCGGAAGGGCGATGATCCGGTCATGCTGGGAAGCATTCATCACCATCAGCAACCTCTCTTCGCCCGCTTCGCGAAGATACGCCCAGACCCCGGCGGCGTTGTCCTGGTAGAAGGGAATGAAAGTACCGTCCCAGAGGGCGGGCGAATGCTTCCGGATGGCGCCGAGCTTACGATAAAAGGCCAGCAGGTCCTGGTCCTGCTCTTCAGGGTTCCAGGGCATCGTCTTCCGGCAGTCGGGATCCTCGCCGCCGGTCAGACCGACCTCGTCCCCGTAGTAGATCACCGGTACCCCTGGATAGGTGAACTGAAAAAGCGCGGCCAGTTTGAGCCGGCGTTTATCACCCCCGGCGAGGGTGAGAAAACGCGGGGTATCGTGACTGCCGAGAAGGTTGAAGAGACCGAGGGTGACCTCTTCCGGATAACGGGCCCGCAAGGCGGCCAATCCCTCGACAAAACGCGGAAGATCCATTTCGCCGGTGGCAAAAAACTTTACCACCAGGTCCCGCCAGGGGTAGTTCATCACCGCATCGAAAGTATCCCCCTGGAGCCAGGGCCGGCCGTCATCCCAGATCTCACCCACCAGATAGGCCTCGGGATTGATCTCCCGTACCAGACGACGGAAGTAACGCCAGAAGAAGAAAGGTACTTCGTTGGGGACGTCCAGGCGCCAACCGTCGATCCCGAAGGTCGTCCAGAATTCGATCACCCGGGTAAGATAGGCCAGCACCTCCGGATGGGCCACGTTGAGTTTGGGGAGGCTGGGGAAACCCCACCAACACTCGTAGTTCGGTTTCGGGTGCTGGCGTAAAGGAAAATCATGACAGAAATACCATCCGGCATAAGGAGAACGGGCGCCTTCGCGCAGCACGTGTTGAAAGGCCCAAAAACGGTCTCCGGTATGGTTGAAGACCCCGTCGATGATGACCCGGATTCCCCGGCCGTGGGCCGCATCCAAAAGGGCGCCGAAGGTCTTGAGGCTTCCCAGATGGGGATCGATCAGGAGGTAATCCTGGGTATCGTATTTATGGTTGGAAGGGGAAAGAAAAATGGGGTTAAGGTAAATCCCCCCTACTCCCAGCTCCGTCAAATAATCCAGACGGTCGATGATCCCCTTGAGATCGCCGCCGAAAAAATTATCCCTCGTCGGTCGGGTCCCCCAGGGGGCCGTACGGGGTGGATCGTTCTCCGGATCGCCGTTGGCAAACCGGTCCGGGAAGATCTGATAAAAGATCGTCCGATAGACCCACCGGGGTGGAAACTCATCCGGCGAGGGGATAAGGGGTGAAGAGGCGGCAAAACGGGACGGGATTTCCTCCGGGTTGAGTTTGGCCATCCGGCAGTGCATCCTTCTCTCCCCCGCTGGCTGTTCGAGCAAGAATAGAGGCTTATGTATCCTTCCCGCGTCTCCTTGCCCCGTCGTAGACGACACGACCTGTGGCGGCGAGCAGGGTGGGACATCCGCCGAATCGGCTTAAAAAGCGCAGAGGAACAAAATACGATCAAGCCGAAGCAAGGATCGTAACATAACTTCCACCTTGATTATACTTGAACGTGGGGGGAAAAAAAGAAGGAATTCCTGGCAAAAGGCGATCGGCGGGTCAATGGCTCCGCTTGGCCCCCACTGCCACCCGGGCCAGGAGGTCTATGCGTTCCAGGGCCCGGCCGGTGCCCACGGCCACGCTGCTTAAAGGATCCTCGGCCACCCGTACGGGCATGCCGATCTCTTGCCGGAGACGGTCGTCGATCCCGCGTAAAAGGGCCCCTCCCCCGGTGAGCACGATCTCCTTGTGCATGATATCGGCCACGAGTTCGGGCGGCGTCCGCTCGATAACGCTGCGGACCGCGTTGATGATGCTCGGCAGGGGTTCCTGGAGGGCCTCCCGGATCTCTTCGGAGCCGATGAGGACGGTCTTCGGGAGACCGCTGACGTAATCCCTCCCCCGGACCTCCATGCGCATCTCTTCCGCCAGGGGGAAGGCCGAGCCCACGGCCACCTTGAGCTCTTCGGCCGTCCGTTCGCCGATCATGAGGTTGCTCGTACGCCGGATGAACCTGGCGATGGCCTCGTCCATGGCATCCCCGCCGATGCGCAAGGACTGGCCGGTCACCACCCCGCCCAGGGAGATCACGGCGATGGCGGTGGTCCCGCCGCCGATATCGATGATCATGTTTCCACTGGGTTCGTGGACGGCCAACCCGGCGCCGATGGCCGCCGCCACCGGTTCTTCGATGAGATATGCCTCCCGGGCGCCGGCGTTTAAACTGGCCTCGATGACCGCCCGGCGTTCCACCTCGGGGGTCCCGGCAGGCACGCTCACCATCACCCGGGGCCGGAAAAAAACCCTCCGTTTGCAGACGCGCCTGATTAAATGACGCAGCATTTCCCGGGTAAGGTCGAAATCAGCGATCACGCCGTGACGGAGGGGTCGCACGGCCACGATGTCCGCCGGGGTCCGGCCGATCATCTGGCGAGCTTCTTCGCCGATGGCCAGGATCTCCCTGGTCAGCCGGCGGACGGCCACCACCGAGGGCTCGCGGAGCACGATCCCTTTCCCCCGTTCGTAGACGAGACAATTGGCCGTTCCCAGGTCGATCCCAAAGTCTTTCAGGAAATATTTCCCGAGCAGCGTCGATCTCCCCCGTCGCCACTCCGGCCGCCCGGCGAAGGGCGTTAATCTCCTCGGGCCGTAACAAACGCCAGGCCCCCGGCGGTAGATTTCCCAGACGGAGAGGGCCGAAACCGATCCTGGCCAGGGCCAGCACCGGGTGGCCCACGGCCGCCAGCATACGCCGGACCTGTCGCTTCCTGCCTTCGTGGAGGCCGATTTCAAGGATAGCATCCCCATCGTGGCGGCCGACTATTTTTACCCTGGCCGGGGCCGTGGGACCGTCCTCCAGGAGGATACCACGGCGTAAACTGCTCAGGACGGACGGAGAGGGGACCCCTTTTACCCTGGCCCGATACCTCTTCCAAACACCCTTGCTCGGATGGAGAAGCGCGTGGGTGAGTCGACCATCGTTGGTGAAAAGAAGAAGGCCGGTGGTATCCAGATCGAGACGGCCCACCGGAAAAAGCCGCGGGAACTTTGGCGGCAGGAGATGGGCCACCGTGGGGCGGCCCTGGGGGTCGTGCATCGTGGTGACGTAGCCGGACGGCTTGTGCAGTACCAGGTAGACGAAACCGGCCGACGGGACGATCTTACGCCCCCCCAAGGTTACCTCATCGCGCAAGGGATCGACCTTCGTCCCGAGGGTGGTTACCGGGCGGCCGTTTACCGCCACCAGCCCGGCGCGGATCATTTCTTCGGCCGCCCGCCGCGAGGCCACGCCGGCGCGGGCGAGATAGCGTTGGAGTCTTTCCAGGGCCATGGGGCTCTCCCATCAAACAAAGAAAAGATGGTCGGCTCCGCCGCCCGGGCGCGGATGCCCGCGGTCGCCCTCTCATCGGAAGTCCGAAGGTTCCGGGCGGCGAAAAGTCGAATAATCCGGGTCTAGTCTACGCCGGGGGAAGAAGAAAGTCAAGCGCGGCCATGGGCTTAACCCGAACGAGAAGAGGGAAACAGCCCGAAGAACCGCGCCCATCCCCGCCAAAAACGGTCCATTCGCTGGCCGTGGGCGCGGAGGAGCTTTTCGAGGAAGAGCAGCCGGACGCGGACGTTCCCCCGGGGTACCGTCTCCCCTTCGGTCAGAAAGCATACGGGAGGGAAGAGAACGCACCACCAGTTACTACCCCGGCCTTCTCCCAGGATGATGCGGACCGCTCGATACTTACCGGCCGGGAGCGTACCGAAGGGATAATGCCTGGTGGGGAAGGCAAACCACCCCGTCTCGATGCGGGCGCCGTAACGACCCCCGGCGGCGAGCACCGTCTTTTCCACCAATTCCTTCAACGGTTCGGCCTGGGCCCTTATCAGGGCGAGCGCTTTTTCGGGATCCCGACACCCCATGAAGAGATCACGGGTCTCGGCCAGGAAGGCATCCCGTACCAGCACCTTGATCCGTTGATCCGTCGACCGGTCGCTGTGGGCGATAATATGCAACCGCACTAAATTGCGACTGTTATAAGCCAGTTCTCCGCGGTCCTTGGTCATCACCACGCCATCGCCCCAGATGCCTATACCAGCCAGCGCCACCAAGACCAGACACGAAACGATCATCCGACGAAAAAACAAGGTTTTCTTCCGCCTCCAACGGCCGGTTTAACCGGCGGTAATATAACGTCGCATGTGTTTGAGGGCGGTTTTCTCCAACCGGGAAACCTGGGCCTGGGAGACCCCGATCTCTTCCGCCACCTCCATCTGGGTCCGGCCTTCGAAGAAACGGAGACGCAAGATCATCCTCTCGCGCTCGGTCAGTTTGGCCATGGCCTCCCGAATGGAGATCTCTTCCAACCACTGAGAATCCAGGCTCTTCTCGTCGCCGATCTGATCCATGACGAAGATGGGATCCCCACCATCGTGGTAGATCGGCTCAAAGAGGGAGATCGGCTCCTGGATGGCGTCCAGGGCAAAGACGACTTCCTCCCGGGGGAGGTTCAGCTCCTCGGCGATCTCGGCCACCGTTGGCTCTTTGCCATGACGGCCGATGAGGTTATCCCTGACCTGAAGGGCCTTATAGGCGATATCACGGAGGGAGCGGCTGACCCGCAACGGGTTGTTATCCCGTAAGTACCGCCGGATCTCCCCGATGATCATGGGCACGGCATAGGTGGAAAACTTGACGTTCTGGGAAAGATCGAAATTATCGATGGCCTTCATCAATCCGATACAGCCGACCTGGAAGAGGTCGTCCACGTATTCGCCACGGTTATTGAAACGCTGGATGACGCTTAGGACCAGACGGAGGTTGCCCTGGATCAATTCCTCCCGGGCCTTGGTATCACCAGCCTGCATTCGCCGGAGTAATTCGCGCATTTTGGCGTTGGAAAGGACGGGGAGTTTAGCCGTGTTGACCCCGCAAATCTCGACTTTATTCGGTGGCATCGCGTAGTTCCCCCAAAAAAGCGGGATTTTGTTGACAATACTGATTATTGCCACGTATCAGCTGATTTATACGGCGCGGGAAATCTCCCCTGCTTAGTATGGACAAAAAAGCCGCCTTTCAGGCGGCCTGAGGCTATTCCATCTCCCGCATCTGGTGGCGAAGTTTTTTGATGATCCTTTTTTCCAGCCGGGAGATATAAGACTGGGAAATCCCGAGAAAATCGGCCACTTCTTTCTGGGTCTGCTCCACCCCGTCCCGCAGACCATAACGGAGCTCCACGATGCACTTCTCCCGGCCGGAAAGGTGGGAGAGGGCGGCGCCGAGCAGGGATCGTTCCACCTCTTCCTCCACCGAGCGGTAAGTCACATCGCTCTCCGTGCCGAGCACGTCCGAGAGAAGGAGTTCGTTGCCGTCCCAGTCCACGTTGAGGGGTTCCTCGAAGGAGATCTCGGCCCTGGTCCGGCTGTTACGCCGCAGATACATCAGGATCTCGTTCTCGATACAACGCGAAGCATAAGTGGCGAGTTTGATGCGCTTGGCCGGATCGAAAGTATTGACCGCCTTGATCAACCCGATGGTACCGATGGAGACGAGGTCTTCGATCCCGACGCCGGTGTTCTCGAACTTGCGGGCGATATAGACCACCAGGCGGAGGTTGCGCTCGATCAGCACCCCTCTCACCGCCCGGTCGCCTTCCTGGAGACGAGCGAGCAGATAAGCTTCTTCTTCCCCGGTAAGCGGCGGCGGCAGGGTCTCGCTCCCCCCCAGATAGTAAACGCCGCGGACGGGGAAAAGTCTAAAGCGACGGAAAAGCTTTAGACAAAAAAGACAGAGCGACCAAGCCAATCGCCGGGACCACGATAACACCCGTCTCACTCCTTTCATCCTTTGACCCCTTCACTCCATAACGTGGGAGGAACGAGGGCCCGACAACCTTCGGCCCCCAGGAGACCCACCCTTTCCAGACCCACCACCATCATGCGGTGGGTTACGGTGAGACGACGGCGGCGGAGCCTTATCTCGTCCACCCGCAATCCCGGCAGAAGACCATGCCGGCGTTCCACCGACCGGTAGGGTACCACCCGCAAGCGCGTTAACCAGGGGTCATCCGGCGGTAAGGCCGGGAACGGCTTCCCTTCGGCCCCCGCTTCCACGAAAGACCGCGCGGCCGGGCTTAAGGCCCGCCGGATGAGACCGTAGTCCAGGACCACCACCGGCCGACGGGTAAATGGATCCAGCAGGTGGTTACCCGTATCGAAATAGCCCTCCGTTTCCAGGGGCAAGTGCCCCACTTTGAGACGGCGGTTTACCCGGCATGCCCCGGCCAGAGCCGCCCGGTGAAGCACCCCCCAGCCGAGCTCGGCCGCGGCCAGACCCAAACCCATCTCCAGAAAGGTACAGAAGAAAGGGCTGAACGAACGACCGTGCGCCGCGGCGAAATAAAAGACCGCTCCGGCCAGACCCCAGGCCAGCAAGGCCAGGAAGAAAAACGCCCCGGCCAACCGGAGGAAGCTCTTCCGGTCGAAGGGGAAAAAACCCACCAAAAGCATTAAACCGGGTAAAAGGAGAAAATAGACGGGCCAGGTCCCGAGGCCGGGCCAACCGGGCAGGAAACCGTCCCTGGCCAGGCCGAGCCAGAGATTATAAATCCCCCCCACCCCGGCGCCGGCCAGAAGGCGCCAGAAACGGGTCCGATGTCCCACCACGGCCGCCGCGGCCCAAAGGAGCGTCCCGTCCATCAAAAGGTCGAGGCCGGCGTTGCGGAGATAGGGATCGAGGATGAGATCGGTGGCCATCGACGTTCCCTCCTCCCGGCGAAACCTTCTTAATTGATGCTAGTCGAAAAGTGGCCGGTCTCCTTTTTTTCGTCCGTTTTCCCTCCGTCGGACGATGCCGAAAAAAACCGCTTTTTCACGTCTCGTCGAAAAACGCCGCAAGCGCCCGTAGGCGCTTGCCGAGTTTTTCCGGTCTTTAAATTATTTTTGGGCAAGACTATTTCTTCCGGAGGAAAGTCGGGATCTCGAAGATATCGTCGTTAAAAGGCCGGATATCCAGAGGTTCGGCCTCGCTCTTTTTGACCGGACGGTTATCGAAACCGGTGGCGATCACCGTTACCCGCACTTCTTCCTGGAGGTTTTCGTCGATGACCGCGCCGAAGATTATGTTCGCATCCGGTTCGGCCGCCTCGGTCACCACGGCCGCCGCGTCGTGGACTTCAAAGAGCCCGAGGTCCGGCCCGCCGGTGATGTTCAAGAGGACCCCCGTCGCCCCCTCGATGGAGGTTTCCAAAAGCGGACTGCTGATGGCCGCCTTGGCCGCTTCCACCGCCCTGTTCTCCCCCCGGGCCACGCCGATACCCATCAGGGCCGAACCGGCCTGGGTCATGATGGTCCGTACATCGGCGAAGTCCACGTTGATCAAGCCGGTCACGGTGATGAGGTCCGAGATCCCCTGCACCGCCTGGCGTAAAACGTCGTCGGCGATGCGAAAAGCCTCGATGACCGAGGTATTGCGGTCGACGATCTGGAGAAGGCGTTCGTTGGGAATGGTGATCAAGGTATCCACCTGTTCCCGCAGGTTGGCCAGGCCCTGTTCGGCCTGGGCGGCCCGGATCTTGCCTTCGAAATGAAAAGGCTTGGTCCCCACCGCCACGGTAAGGGCTTCCAGTTCCCGGGCCAACTGGGCGA